>CAZUFR010000138.1:0-4101 GCA_964619655.1 uncultured Syntrophomonas sp.
GAACTAAGATATACACCCAACGGTACTGCAGTAGCATCTTTCACGGTCGCCATTAATCGCAAGTATAACCGGGAAGAAACTGACTTTATTCCTATTGTGGTTTGGTCGAAATTGGCTGAGCTCTGTGCCAACTATCTGGGCAAAGGGCGGCTGGTAGCAGTTGAAGGAAGATTGCAGGTTCGTACTTATGAAGCCAAGGATGGACAGAAGAGATGGGTTACGGAAGTAATCGGTGAGGATGTCCGATTCCTGGATAAGGGTGGGACGAGTTCTGGAGGTGGCTCTGATTATCAGGCTAAGCCCAAGCAGGATGATTGGAATGACTTGGGACGCGAAGTCAGCCTGGAAGATATTGATATAATGGACCCGAGCTCTGAAGATGATGAGGTCCCATTCTGATAGGAGGAAAGAACTTGAAAAAAGACAGGCGCAAAAAAAGGCGGCAGTGCAATTTCTGTGCCGATAAGATTGAGCATATAGACTACAAGGAAGTACCAAGGCTTCGCCGCTATATCACCGAAAGGGGCAAAATCTTACCCCGTAGAATTACCGGGAATTGTGCCCATCACCAGCGGCAGCTAACGGTAGCAATCAAAAGGTCAAGAACCATGGCATTGTTACCTTATACATCTGAATAAAAAGCCATTTAAGCCCTCAGCTATGAGGGCTTATTATATACAACATCTGCCAAGAAGGAAATACACCTGACTGTGAAGAAAAGACTAGCAGGAGGTGTATGTGTTGAAAGGGAGGAGCAAAGAACTGGATGTAGCCAAAAACCTGAAAATGGTGGACTGGCTAAAAGCTGAGCTAGTAGACTCAGTAGCGGAACTCTTTAAAGCCCTTCTTAAAAGCGGGACTGATGCAGTTGCTGATGCCCTGGCTTCGATAATTATTGTTTGCTATCTTTTGGGGCAGCGGGTAGGAGTCAACCTGTCATCAGTAGATGCCAAAGTAAAAGAAAAATTACGGATAACAGTGGAGAATTCTCCTGATGGTAGTAGCTGGCAAAAAGAACTATTAAGTGTATTAAATTTTTTGGAGCGAAGCAAGAGGTGAAGCATGCCTGCTTTTATAAAATATCTTCTCCTAACATCCCTATTATCATTTCTGATGGCAAGTTTCCCCGCATTAACCATATTAATGGCTATCTTATGGGGTGGTAGCTTAATTATGGCCGGTGTCAACTTGGGCTGGAAACAGATGTTAGCTATTACCGGTCTTAGTATAGCGGTACTATATGCTGTTGCGGGGGTACACATACCCTTTTACCACCTGGCTTTTTTTGGCCTATCGGCAATAGTGATGAGTTTCCTGGCCCATATGGGAAAGGAATATTACCATGTACAAAAATGGGGTATGATTGCAGCAATAATAGGGGTGACCCTGTTTACCTTGATGGTATATTTCAGTACTGGACAGATTGGGATTCAGGAAATGGAAAAACAATTAAATACATACCTGCAAGAAAATAAGCAACAGTTCGAGCAATCCGGGCTAATTGAACTGTATGAACAGCGAGGCATAAGCAGGGAGGAACTGGAAGATGGCATTCAACCTATGGTGAAGAGTTTCGCCCGGCATCTACCTGCTTTTTACTATCTTCAGGCTATTTTGGCAGCATTTTTCATGCTAATTTTGGCTGCTGGTATGTGCCATAAAGCTGGTTTAGAGCGTCTAAAAAAGAGGCCTTTTAAATATGAAATTATGCCCTGGCAACTAGCCTGGGTAGTAATTGTCGGTCTGGCCTTGTGGCTTTTGGGTCGCGGACATATGAATAGCCTTTATTATACCGGTTCCAATATCCTGGTGATAATGCTTCCTATCTGCGTGTATTTCGGCCTGGCGGCGGTTGTTTTTAAATTGAAAGAGCAAAAGCCAATACATCAGAAATGGATTACTATAATTCTGGTTATACTGAGTATATTATTTCTTCCCTCAGCGTTGATATTTTTCAGTGTAATCGGAGTGTTTGATGCTTTGATTGATTATAGAAAGTTACGCTTGGAAAAGGAGGACGGAATATGAAGGTCATACTGACTCAGGACGTGAAAAATCTGGGTAACGAAGGGGACGTAAAAGATGTCTCCGATGGTTATGGGCGCAATTACTTGATTCCCAAAGGGTTAGTGGTAGAAGCCACCAAAGGTAATCTCAAAGAAATAGAAGACCAAACTAAACGTTTACAAAAGCAAAAAGACCGGGAAAAAACCCATGCCCAGGCGCTGTACGATCGCCTTAATGGCAAGAGTATAACTGTAACTGCCCGTTCCGGCGGGGGAGACAAACTGTTTGGTGCAGTTACCGCCAAGGAAGTAGCTGATGCTTTAAATAAGCAGTTTAAGGTTAAGTTAGACAAAAAAAAGGTGGACCTGGGGGAACCTATTAAACACCTGGGGGAATACCCGGTTAAAATCAAAATTTATCCGCTAATACAGGCAGAAATAACCGTACGAGTAGAAGCAGCGGATTAATAATACGGAGGCATAGAGTGAAGCAGTATTCAATCGGGCACCATGCCAGCATGGAAACGCAGCAAGAAACCAAAACTCGATTATTATGGCGAACTGAATCAATATATAAAAAGCTAGATGCCATTTACGGTACCCAGGGATTGATAATGAAAGCCAGCAAATTTGATGCCATCGAACTTATGAGCTCACCGGTCTTGCAGGACCGGGTTCTGGCGCTTAGCCGTATTCTCAAGGAAAACCCTACCCTGAATGATAAATTCTTGGAGAAACAGATACCCTCTTTATTGGACGAACTGGAGGAACTCCTGGTCGAAAATTTTGCCCGGCGTAAGGTCGAAAATGAACTGGAACAGCGTATTCAACAGAGAATAGAAAAAAAATACAATGATTATATTCGGGACATTAAACTGGAGGTTATCAAGGAACAGAAATCTTCACCAGAGAATGCCCGTACCTTAAAAAAACTGGGCAAACTTCAGAAAATGGAGTATACCCGACTCAACCGTTCGGCTCTGGAAATTCTAAGACCTACCTGTCTGGAGGAGATTATCGGCCAGGATAAGGCAGTAAAAGCCCTGATATCCCGCTTAAATAACCCCTACCCCCAACATATAATTCTTTATGGACCACCCGGAGTAGGTAAAACTACCTGCGCCCGGCTGGCCCTGGAAATGGTCAAGGGCAAACCCCAAAGCGCATTCTCCAAGGAAGCACCTTTCATAGAGGTGGATGGCACTACTCTGCGCTGGGATCCGCGTGAATCTACCAATCCCTTGCTGGGATCGGTACATGATCCCATTTATCAGGGGGCACGCCGGGAACTGGCTGATGAAGGCATCCCGGAACCAAAGCTGGGACTGGTTTCAGAGGCTCATGGGGGAATACTATTTATTGATGAATTAGGTGATATGGACCCCATTTTGCAGAATAAACTCTTAAAAGTATTGGAAGATAAAAGGGTTTTCTTTGAATCATCATATTATGACCCCCATGACGAAAGGATCCCCAAGTACATACAACAAATCTTTGAACAAGGGGTTCCGGCCGATTTTGTACTGATTGGAGCTACTACCCGGGAGCGCGAGGACATTAGTCCGGCATTTCGTTCTCGCTGTATGGAAATATTTTTTGAACCCCTGACCCGGGAACATATAAAGCAAATAGTATTTATGTCAGCGTGTAAACTGCAAATAAATATGGAAAGCAGCGTAAGTGACATTATCAGCCAGTATTGCTGTGATGGCCGTGGGGCCAATAAAATCCTGGTTGATGCCTTTGCCATAGCCTTGAATGAAACTGGAAAGCAGGAGGCAATAGTAGAGGTTAGGCAGCAGCATGTATATGAAGCCATACAAAACAGCCGCTTAAGTACCTGCTGCTTACAGCGGGCCTCAGATGAAGCTGAAGTAGGGAAAATACTCGGCGTAGGAGCCTTTGCTTACCAGGGACGATTGATTGAGCTGGAGGCAGTTGCTTTTCCCGCGGAACACCCGGGAGAAGGAAGTATCCGCTTTAATGAAACTGCCGGTTCCATGGCCAAAGATTCGGTATTTAACGCTGCCTCCGTACTCCGTCAGGATAGCGGAGAAAAGCTGAGAGACTACGATTTACATATAAACTTTATCGG
>CAZUFR010000139.1:0-4087 GCA_964619655.1 uncultured Syntrophomonas sp.
CTCCCAGTAGGTAATGTTGGGCTTCACTGTGCTGGTCCTTTAATACCAGGGCCAGACGATCCATGCCTAGAGAGAAACCCGTAGCCGGGCAGGGAAAACCGAACTTGCCCATAAGGTTATCATAACGTCCGCCCCCCAGCAGTCCATAACCTAAATCAGGTGAATAACCTTCAAAAACAATACCGGTATAATAATCTAATCCCCGAAGAACACCCATATCCAGTACTATTTTATCCTGGACCCCGGAGACTTTCAGAACATCATATATTTGAATAAGGTCATTTACAGCAGTGGAGGCATTCCGATTCTTCTCCACATAGGGAATACGGTTTAGAACTTCCATTCCCCCGTGCAATATCGGCAGGGCGGCTATAGTTTCCTTAAGCCCGTCATCTATCGTCATTTCCTCTAATACACGGGATAGTTCTACTAAATCTTTTTTCTCTACCAGGCTTCTTATAAGAGACCTATCCTCTAAATTCATACCACTGTCATCCAACAAACTATTAAATATACCTATCTGGTTAAGACTAACCTTGAAATTATCCAACCCGATATCCTGCAAGGCCTGCACTGCTATAGTGATTACTTCTGCATCTGCCTTTACTCCTGAAGCTCCCAGCAATTCTATACCCAGTTGCCAAAACTCCCGGTACTGGGCTAGATGGGGCTGTACATGGCGAAAAACATTGGCCTGGTAAAACAGGCGCTGGGGAAAACAGGCATCCTGCAGATGGGTTGCGGCCAGGCGGGCAATGGATACGGTTATTTCCGGGCGCAGGGACAATATGCCCCCTTCCCGGTCCATAAATAAAAATAGCTCCTGACGAATATTACCGCCAGCCCCGTTTTCAACCACTTCCAGGTATTCGAAAGTAGGAGTTATAACCTCTTCATAACCGTAACTCTGAAACAACCGGGACGCCTTGTTTTCAATACTGCGCATTTTCTTAACTTCTGCGGGTAGTAAATCCCTTAAACCTTTGGGTATTTCTCTATTTGACATTATTATTTTCTCCTCGTCATGTTTTCCAGTACCCTTTTATAGCCGTCAGCACCATAGTTCAAACAACGTTTTACCCTGCTGATGGTAGCGGTACTAGCTCCAGTATTACTGGCAATGGTGTTATAGGTGATATCCTGGGAAAGCTGGTAAGCCACCTGTATACGCTGAGCCATAGCTTTAATCTCGCTAATAGTACAGAGATCCTCGAGCAGCCGATAAGCATCATCCTCATTTTTAAGCGTTAGCATGGCCTTCACCAGTAAATCAGTATTATCATCTTTCCAGTTTGGTGTATAGGTCAAGAGTATTCCCCCTTTTGATCTATAGCAGCTTATTCCCGTTGATTACCAGTTCGAATTCACAATGCAGGTATTCTGCTGCCCTTCGTGACATAAGCATCTTAGTTAAAAATATTTCAAAATATTCCATTACTGAACATACGGTAGTATCTATTTCAATTATCATGCTTATTACTCTTCCTGTTGCATCTACCTGTAATTCAGAGCTGGTAACGGCATAATTAACCCGATCCCGGGGTGTAAACACAGCCATATCACGTTTGCGTACCCGGGAACGGTGAACATCAGATTTGTCAGCCAGGATTAAGGCTGCTGCCACATTATTAACCGCATTACCCCGGGCCTGCTCCTCATGATTACCAATCGCCCCCATAATTATGGCTATTTCCTCCGGGTTCATATTCATTTCCAAAAGAATATTAAAAGATATTAAGGCCCCTGACATACCATGTCCATAGCGGTTTACCAGGTTGCCAATATCATGTAAAAAACCGGCTATGGATCCCAGCTCAGCCTCTCTTTCTGAGTACCCCAGGCTGGTTAAAATATGATGGCAAAGCCTGGAAGTTTGCTCGGCATGGTACATATTATGTTCAATAGCTCCAATATTACCTATATACTCATTACCAATTTGCATGTACTGTTTTACTAAAGGATTATTTCTTACCATATCCAGTGTTACCACTGTTTCTCCTCCCCCCTTATGAATACTTATCCCCTGAGATCTTTTAATATATGTTGAGCCTCCCGAGCTGCCCGGGTATTATCTGGTATGGAATTGAGTTTTTTAATCGCTGCTGCCTGGTTACCTTCCTGTAACAGTTTCTTCGCTTCCACCAGTAAATTTGATGCCGCTTCCTCTCTTCTGGCCTCGGCAATCTTCTTATGCATTTTTTCCGAACGCCCCAACTTCTCCAGTTCCTGATAACGGCTTATAGCCTTTTCATATTTCCCTTCCGCTACCAGGGTGGCACCTTGACTAATTATACGATTAGTTTCAATTCGCTCCGGCAAGTCGGTAAGCATATAAATGTACCCACCGGTTATTCCCACCAGGGCAATTATTGATATTATCCGTATTAGTGAGAATTTTGGTTTATGTACCGCAAAATGTAAGAACACTATAAACGGCATTCCAAACATAAAGGTAAGTTTTAGGAATTCGCGAGCGGGCAGACTAAAAATCATTAGTATAATTGCTGCTGCGATGCCTACTCGAAAAAAAGGAGATCTCAAGCTGCTATACCCCCTGCCGTATCGATTTACTCCCTATATCAGTGCGGTAATGCATACCATCAAAGTGAACTTTCTTTATCTCCCGGTAAACCTGATCTATGGCTTCTTCCATAGTGTTTCCCCGCACCGTCAAAGCCAGTACCCGGCCTCCGTTAGTAACCAGTTGTCCATCCTTTTTGGCGGTTCCGCTATGAAATACTATGGTCTCCCGGTTTAAATCATCCAATCCGCTAATCATTTTACCTTTTTCATAATTACCGGGATAACCGGCAGATGCCAAGACTACACAAATACAGGTACCTACTCTAATATTTACCTGGTATCCGGCCAAACCTTTATTTGCTGCTGCTTCTAACAGGGGCAGTAAATCATCCTCTATCATAGGCATTACCACCTGGGTTTCGGGATCGCCAAAACGGGCATTAAATTCAAGTACTTTTGGCCCTTGTGCCGTTATCATCAAACCAGCGTAAAGTACTCCCTGAAAAGGATAACCTTCTGCTGCCATAGCTTTAAGAACCGGACGTATAATAGTTTCCTCTACTTTCTGGTGCAACTCCGGGGTATAAATGGGAGGGTTGACATAGGCTCCCATACCTCCGGTATTGGGACCCTGATCATTATCAAAAACCTGTTTATGGTCCTGGGCGGAAATCAAGGAAACAAAATTATCGCCATCGCTTATAACGAAAACACTTACTTCCTCTCCATAAAGGCACTCTTCAATTACTACTCTGTTTCCTGCTTCCCCCAAACTCTGCTGCAGCATAATACCGTCCAGAGCCTGATCGGCTTCTTCCCAGTCTTTCGCTACCACTACCCCTTTACCGGCAGCTAATCCATCAGCTTTAATTACAACCGCTTTACCCCGGTCGGTATAGGTGCGAACACAGGAACGAGCCTGGTCAATGTCCTGGAAAACATTAAAGCTGGCAGTGGGGACTCCGTATTTTTTCATTAGTTCTTTGGTAAAAACTTTACTGCCTTCTAAACGAGCAGCAGCAGCAGTTGGTCCAAATATTTTTAAACCTGCTTCCTGAAAACGGTCTACTATTCCAGCCATAAGGGGAGCCTCGGGACCAACCACAGTAAGGTCAATACCTTCACTGCGGGCAAAATCTAAGAGTTTATCAATATCATCAACCGCTATATCTATACACTGGGCTAGCTCGGCTATTCCCGGGTTACCAGGAGCAGCATAAATTTTTTCTGTTTGCGGACTCTGGGCCAGTTTCCAAACCAGGGCATGTTCCCTACCCCCCTGACCAATGACCAGTACCTTCTTTCTCATCGCTAAGACCTCCGCCCATACAAAAATAGACACTGAATACACTGAAAACAATTAAGAATTAATAAATATGGTTGAATAAAACGATGAAATGCGAAGCATTTCTCCTTAATTAAAAATTCATAATTTAAAATTCATAATTAACCTCAATTTTTTGGGTTACCACCGAACTTTGCCTTACCCCTTCCACCTGCTACCAGCATTTTAATGTCTAAAGTGTCTTACTCCGGTAAAGACCATGGCAATTCCCTGTTTGTT
>CAZUFR010000140.1:0-4082 GCA_964619655.1 uncultured Syntrophomonas sp.
TTAAGGTTACGCATCCCCTCCTTTAAGACTCTTTGGTAACAGAACTACAGCTCATCTATCTACAGCACGCCAGGTGCGTTACTGTGTTTAACTTATGGTGCTGATAATGTTAAAGACCGGCAGGTAAGTGGCCACAATAATTGACCCGATAATGGCGGCTACGAAAATAATCATGGCTGGTTCCATGGACTTTAACATGGCATCTATGGCAAAGGTTACTTCATTGTCATAAAAAGCGGCCATTCGCTCCAGCATGTCATCCAGGGCCCCAGTTTCCTCTCCTACCGCAATCATCTGGGTTACCATAGGTTCAAATACCCCGGTAGCTGCCAAGGGTGCGGCTATGGACTGCCCTTCGCGTATACTGTCCCGGGCTTTACCGATAGCATCGCTGATAACCCGGTTACCGACTACCCCTTTCAGTACCTCCAGGGCTTCCAAAATAGGAACACCTGATTTAATCAGGGTCCCCAGAATCCGGGTAAAACGAGATACAGCAACCCGGTTGACGACTTTGCCTACAATGGGCAGATTAAGATAGAAATGGTCAAAGAATAATCGGCCTCTAGGTCTGGTCCCCAGCCATTTTAGTGCCAATACCAGCAGGATAATACCAATTAAGAGCAAGAATCCATTATCCCTGATGAAATAACTTATGCTCATGAAAAACAGGGTAAAGGCGGGCAGTTCGGTTCCAGAGGAGGAAAATTGTTCGACAAATACAGGCATGACGAAGGTTAGAATAAAAATTACCACCAGCAGAGCTACGCATAATACCATAATAGGATAGATGGAAGCTGATTTGACCTTGGAATTAATCTCCCGGTCCCGTTCCAGGGTGTCAGCCAGGCGGCTTAATATGGAATCTAACGCACCACCAGTTTCCCCGGCTTTTACCATGCTGACATACATGGGGGAGAAAATCTTGCGATGCTGAGCCATACATTCATTTAAGGCCAGACCCCCTTCCAGATTGCTACGAATATTCCCCACTGCTCGGCGTAACATTGGGTTCCTGGTTTGTTCCTCTAGAATCTGAAAGCTCCTGATAATAGGCAATCCGGCGCCAACCATGGTGGATAACTGACGGGTGAACAACGATAAATCATCAATTTTTACACTTTCAAACAAGTTCAGGTTAAGGGATGATTTTTTAGCGGCTTCTTTGTTTTTATCTTCTTTTAGCTCTAATATGTTATAGTTTTGGCCCAGCAGGGATTCGATAACCAGATTGCGGTTTTCCGCCTCCAGTGTTCCCTTGATAATATTTCCAGCCCCATCCAGAGCCCGGTAGGAAAATATCATGTTTCTCCCCCCTGGTCATTTATAAATTAGGATTGATAGTTACGCTTCCTTACTTCTTCGGCACTGATTAAACCCCGATCTAAAAAGGATTTCAGGGATTTTTCCATGGTTATCATGCCCATATTGGATCCGGTTTGCATTACCGTATGCAGCTGAAAAGCTTTATTATCGCGAATCAGATTGCGTACGGCGGTATTGGCAATAAGCACTTCGCAGGCCAATACCCTTCCATTTCCATCTGCCCGGGGTATTAACTGTTGCGAGATAATCCCCAGCAAGGTATTGGCTAATTGAATCCTGATCTGGTCCTGTTGATGGGGAGGAAAAACATCTATAACCCGTTCTACAGTTTGTATAGCGGTAGCAGCATGTAGCGTGGCCATAACCAAATGCCCGGTTTCCGCAGCGGTCATAGCAGTGGCAATGGTATCCAAGTCGCGCATTTCTCCAACCAGTATCACATCTGGATCCTGACGCAAGGCAGCCCGTAATCCCTGGGCAAAGCTGGGACAATCCGTGCCTACTTCGCGCTGGTTAATCAGACAGGTACCGTGCCGGTGTAGGTATTCAATCGGATCTTCCAGGGTTATGATATTACCGTTTACCGTTCGATTAATTAATTGAATCATGGCAGCCAGGGAAGTTGATTTTCCGCTTCCGGTTGGCCCGGTAACCAATATCAGTCCGCTACCCTTAAGTGGCAGTTCTTTACATACGGGGGGCAGACCAAGCGAATCTATATCAGGAACCTCCATGGGTATGAGACGAATGGCTATAGCATAAGAACCCCGTTGTGAATATACATTTACTCTGACCCGTCCTACTCCAGGTAAAGACATAGAAAAATCAGCATGTCCCTGTTCATCAATTTGACCTAATATTTTCTCATCAGCCATTAATTCCCGGCCAAATTTATAGGTATCGGCCGGAGCCAGATTAGGATAATCCTCCAAACTGACTAGTTGTCCGTTTATACGAAAAGTAGGTGGACGGGCTACAGTAAGATGAATATCGGAAGCCTTCCGTTCCGCCGCCATTCGAGCCAGGTCCATTACATTTAAAACCTCAAATTTAGCCACCTAATAACACCCCCTTCATTACTTCCTGCAAAGAGGTCATGCCTTCAAAAGCCTTATAAATACCATCCTGCCTCATAGTGACCATGCCCTCGCTAATGGCAATTTCCTCGAGCTCATCTTCGGATTGAATTTTATTAGTAATGGCTTTACGCATCTTAGCTCCCACTGCCAGGACTTCATGCAGTGCCATACGACCTGAATAACCTGACTGTCGACACATATTGCAGCCCGCCGGAGCAAAGAACTGTTTTCCTATATACTCCGGGATATTAAGCTGAACCGCGGTCTCCTCATCTAACTGGTAAGGTTGGCAACAGTTCTTGCATAAACGACGAATCAAGCGCTGGGATACTATTCCCGCCAGCGAAGAGGATAACAGGTAGTTTTCAATCCCCATGTTTACCATGCGGGCAACTGTACCAGCGGCACTATTGGTATGTAGGGTAGAGAAGAACAAATGCCCAGTTAAGGCTGCTCTTACCCCCAGTTCTGCCGTTTCCCCGTCACGCATTTCTCCTACCATGATGATATCCGGGTCCTGACGCAGAATGGAGCGCAAACCGGCTGGGAAAGTAAGGCCGGCCTTGGTGTTAATTTGTACCTGAGTAATACCAATCAAACTATATTCCACCGGGTCTTCCAGAGTAATGATATTACGATTAGGGTTATTTAATTCGGTTAATACGCTGTATAGAGTAGTAGTTTTACCAGAACCGGTAGGTCCGGTAACAATTACCATGCCATGCGGTCTTTTAATTAGTGACCTGATTCTTTGTTCATTGGTGGGACTAAAACCCAGTTTCTCCAGTGACATAATCGCATTGGTGCGGTCCAGTATGCGTAAAACAATTTTTTCTCCGTGAATTGAAGGCAGGGATGAAATACGAAAATCAATCTCCCGGCCATCTATTATTAAACGGGTTCGCCCGTCCTGAGGAACTCTTTTTTCGGAAATATCCAAATTGCCCATGATTTTAATGCGGGATACAGTAGCTGGAAACGATTTCTTGGGCAGTGAGAGCACTTCCCATAATTCACCATCTATACGGAAACGAACCCGCACATCATGCTCCAGCGGTTCAATATGTATATCAGAAGCTCCCCCCTGTACTGCCTGTTGCAATAAAGAATTAACCATACGAATTACCGGCGCATCATCAGCTAATTCCATTTCCGGGGAAGGTGTTTCAATCACAGCACCATAGTTATACTGATTTAGTTCCCCCAGCAATTTTTCCATCTTGCTGTCTACCTGCAAGGCAGTATACTGCTGAATGGCAGACTCCAGTTCTCTTTCCGAAGCCATAACCGGTACTACGTCAAGTCCGGTTAATATGCGTACATCATCTATAGCCTGAAAATTAAGCGGGTCGGCCATAATCAGGGTCATGCGCCCCTGATTTACTGCCAGGGGCAAAATACGATATTTACTAATCATAGTAGTGGGTAGCAGTTTCACCGTATCCGGATTAAGTTCCATACGGCTAATCTGTACCCGAGGAATTCCCAGCGAAAACTCTAGAACTTCCAGCAGTTGATCTTCATTAATGAATCCGCGTCTGACCAGAATCCTGCCCAGTTTTTCTTTACTGATTTTCTGGTCAGCTAACGCCTGAGCAAGTTGTTCTTCGCTAATCAACCTATTTTCGACCAGTATATCTCCCAACATTTTACGCTGTGTTGCCACGAATAATTCTC
>CAZUFR010000141.1:0-1887 GCA_964619655.1 uncultured Syntrophomonas sp.
ATGATACTACCGCTCGTAAAATTATTGATATGGCCAGGGCAGTTGAAGGGATGCCTCGGCATGCGTCTATTCATGCGGCTGGGGTAGTAATTGGCAAAGAACCTTTAACTTCTATTCTTCCACTGCAGAAAACCGCGGAAGGAAATGTAGTTACCCAGTTTACCAAGGAAACGGTTGAGGACATAGGCCTTTTAAAGATGGATATTCTGGGATTGAGAACTCTTACCGTTATTGACCGAGCCCTGGGAATAATAGAAAAAACTGCGGGGAAAAAAATCGATTGGGAAAGTATCCCGCTGGATGATTCAGCAGTTTATGAATTGCTGGGAGAGGGAAATACCATCGGGGTATTTCAACTGGAAAGTGATGGACTGCGGCGGATACTAAGAGAAATGAAGCCCACCCGGTTTGAAGACCTGATAGCGGTTATTGCTCTGTACCGGCCTGGTCCTCTGGGTAGCGGCATGGTGGAGGATTTCATAAACTGTAAGAATGGCTGCCAGGAAATAGAGTACATTCATCCCCGGTTGGAAAACATATTAAAAGAGACTTACGGGGTCATATTATACCAGGAACAGGTTATGCGGGTAGCCAGTGACCTGGCTGGTTTTAGCATGGGTGAAGCTGATGTGTTGCGCCGGGCTATGGGCAAAAAGAAACCGGAAGAGCTGGCCGCCCAGCGGGATAAATTTGTGGAGGGAGCGGCCCGGTATAATACTATTGATGAAAAAACCGCAACCCGGCTTTTTGATATAATGGAGAGCTTTGCCGGCTATGGGTTTAATAAAAGCCATTCCGCTGCTTATGCCATGATTTCGTATGAGACCGCCTATCTGAAAACCCATTATCCGGTAGAATACATGTGTGCTTTCTTAAGCAGTGTGATTGACAACCAGGATCGGGTAGTATTCTATCTTAAAGAATGCCAGAAAATGCGGATTCAGGTTCTTCCTCCCGATATCAATGAAAGCTATGAGAACTTTACCGTGACCGGAGGTAAAATCCGCTTTGGCCTGGGAGCTATTAAGAATGTGGGTATTAATGTAGTTAAAAATATAGTTGAAAGTCGTAAACAAAGTCCGTTTAACTCCCTGTTTGATTTCTGCCAGCGGGTTGACCTGGCCCATATTAACAAACGGGCGATAGAAAACTTTATCGCAGCAGGGTGCTTCGATTCCCTGGGTATAACCCGTAAGCAGGCCCTGTCCATAATGGATGAGTGCATAGAACTGGCAGTGCAGGTGAAGCAGAGCCAGTCCAGCCACCAGATGTCCCTTTTTGGTGATGTCAGCAGTATGATTGAGGAACCCCGCCCCCGGGTAAAAGGGGAATGGGAAAGCAGAGACCTGCTAAACCGGGAAAAAGAGGTCCTGGGTTTTTTCGTTTCCGCAAACCCGCTGGATGAATACCGGGATCTGTTACCCCTTCTCACTACCTGTCAACTGGCTGATTTACAGAATAACCCGAGTGATTCTTATGTACGGGTGGCAGGAACGGTGATTAACCTGAATCGCAGGGTTAGCCGGCGCGGAGACAGCTATGCTCGCTTTATTTTAGAAGATCTCAGCGGCCGTATGGAGGTGATGGTCTTTCCTTCGGCTTACCGCAGGAACGGCGATAACCTGGAATCTGACCAGGTAGTGGTGATGGAAGGTTATCTGGACACCAGGGAGGAACAGCCGAAAATCTCCCTGCGCAGAGTACAGCCTATATCTACAAATCTTAAAGAGTTAAACATACGTATTGATGATGATAACGACACTGATGACAAGAGGGAGGTTATGGTAAAGCTGCTTAAAAAATTCCCGGGAGAACAGGAAGTATTACTTCATCTGCCGGGAAGACGAGTGCTGGTTCTAAACGATAATCTTAAAGTCAAGCCACATA
>CAZUFR010000141.1:1987-4032 GCA_964619655.1 uncultured Syntrophomonas sp.
CTGCCGGGAAGACGAGTGCTGGTTCTAAACGATAATCTTAAAGTCAAGCCACATATAGAACTAAAGGAAAAACTAGCTGTACTCTTTGGCCGTGAAAATATATGGTTTGCATAAAGGAAATGGACGCAGTTTATTAATTTTGAATTATCGTGGAAATACTTCGTATTTCTTTTCATTTCAACCTTTTGAGAATCAGTATTAATCATAATAAATCTGCAATAATTGCGTTACTCCCTTAATAGCGACTACTGATAAAAATAGCAGTAATTATAATAAAAGAAATGCTTAAGCATTTCTACCTTAATTCATAATTAAAAATTCTTAATTTAAAATTACCTAAAGGGGGATTAGTGCATGAATGAAAACTATATGGGAGAAGATTATATTGTAGTTAAGGCACAGGAAAACGGGGTAACCCTGATAGGCCTTACCCGAGGCAGGGATACCAAGTTTCACCACACCGAAAAACTGGATCAGGGAGAGGTTATGATCATGCAGTTTACTGAACATACCTCAGCTATGAAAATCAGGGGACATGCTGAGATATATACCCGCTATGGCATAGTAAAATCTGAAAGTCCCGGGACTGGAGGAAAGCCGGGTAAGTAAGAGGAGGCTTATATTGACCAGGGTAGCATTGTTAACCAGTGGCGGTGATGCGCCAGGTATGAATGCCGCAATCAGGGCAGTAGTAAGATCGGCTATTTACCAACGTATAGAAGCATATGGCGTTTACCAGGGATTCGAAGGTTTGGTAAGCGGGCATTTGAATCTTATGACGTTGAGTTCAGTTGCTGACATTATTCACCGTGGAGGGACTATACTACGTACCTCCCGCTCCACCGCCTTTATAAATGACGAAGGCCGCCAGCAGGCTTACCACCATTTAAAGAAGATGGGAATAGAACACCTGGTGGTTATTGGTGGAAACGGTAGTCTAAGAGGTGGCCATGAATTTTCCCAAATGGGTATTAATGTTATAGGTATCCCGGCGTCAATAGATAATGACATTGTTTATACCCAGGCCATTGGCTTTGACACTGCAGTGAATACCGCCCTGGAGGCAATTAACCGCATCCGGGATACCGCAACCAGTCATGGCCGGGTATTTATAATAGAAGTGATGGGGAGAGATTGCGGAGAGATTGCCCTTCATGCCGGTGTGGCCGGAGGAGCAGAATCTATCCTCATACCGGAAATAGCCCCGGATCTGAATCAGGTGTTGGATAAAATAAACCAGGGAACAGAACGGGGTAAACTACACAGTATAATAGTAGTGGCAGAGGGTGTTTACCCGGTTATGGAACTAAAGGAAGAAATCGAAAAGCAAACCGGGCAGGAGACCCGGGTGAGCATACTGGGGCATACCCAGCGGGGAGGGAGTCCGACCGCGGTTGATCGTATCATGGCTTCCTGCATGGGCAAGGTCGCCATTGATTGTATAATCAGCAGCCAGAGAAATATAATGATTGCCTATCACGAAGATAAGATCCATCCGATTCCGCTGGTGGAAATTGTTAACGGAATTAAAACCCCGGAACTGGATATGTTTGAAATCGCCCGTATGCTATCAATATAATACGGGGATAAGGTGCTGGTAGCAGGTGGTACAGGTGTGCAAAGTTCAGGGGTAACCCAAAATACGGGGTTAATTAAGAATTAAGAATTATGAATTTTGAATTATTGTGGAAATGCTTATGCATTTCTCTTTATTACACTTAACGCAACCCCAACTGCTATTTTCATTGATGGTTGTGGCCTCCGGCCATGGGGGGTTAATTAAGAATTGGTTCCACTGCAAAAAGTAATAAATATGCATATGACTGAATAATTAGACGTAGATAACGCAGATTGCCGTAGACAAATGATTGAAATAATGAGAAATACGAAGTATTTCAACGATAATTTTTAATTTTTTAATTCTTAATTCAAAACATTGTATTCCGGTTTGGAGGTGAGAATGGTGAGGAAAACTAAGATTATTTGTACCATAGGCCCGGCCAGTGAAAAAGTGGAGACACTGGTGCAGATGATTGAGGCCGGTA
>CAZUFR010000142.1:0-4019 GCA_964619655.1 uncultured Syntrophomonas sp.
GACCAGTTCCATTAAGAGAACATCTTTGGCCGATTTACCTTTTATCTTGGTACCAAATGGAATCCACAATACGTTAGCGGAGCCTACACCGTAGAGGGTGGCCAGGAAGGCGACGGCAATAGCACCACCAAGTTTATCCGGGTCAGAAACATTACTTAAAACGTGGACCAGACCCATAACTGTACCTATAATACCCATGGTAGGGGCAAAACCGCCGGCTGACATGAATATATCATGGCCCACTCTTTCTTTGTTTTCATAAGCTTCGATTTCCATCTCCAGCATGTTACGGGTAAGTTCCGGGTCTGTCCCATCTATAACCAGTTGTAGTCCCCGGGCCAGAAAAGGGTTGTCTATTTCACTAAGCTGGCTTTCCAGGCTGAGCAAACCTTCGCGGCGCGCTTTGTCGGCCGTTTCTACCAGGGAATCAAGAACGGTCAGATAATCAATCTTCTTATCCGTAAATACCACTTTAAGAAAATACGGAACTGTTTTTATCTCTTCCATAGTAAAACTTAATATAACTGCTCCGAAGGTACCCCCAAATACGATTACAGCAGCCGTTTTTACCATCAGCATTCCAATGGTGCCGCCTTCCCAGAGAAAACCGCCGATTAATCCCCCTAATCCTATCAGTAAACCTATCAGAGTTGCTATATCCATTAACTAACCCCTTTTCCACAACAGTTCTTGTATTTTTTCCCGCTGCCACAGGGGCAGGGCTGATTGCGTCCTATTTTCTTTCCTACCCGAACCGGTTTCTTTTCCGCTTCTTCACCCTGGTTAATAAAGGTTTGGCGTTCCTGCGGCTGTTGTACCACTTTAACCCGCAAGATATAGCGGACAACGTCTTCTTTAATACTATAAACCATCGACTCGAAGGCATTAAAGGCTTCGAACTTGTACTCCACCAGCGGATCTCTTTGCCCGTAAGCTCTCAGGTTTATGCCATTACGGAGCTGATCCATGGCATCAATATGGTCCATCCACTTATCATCGATAATCCTGAGCATGATGGCCCTTTCCAGTTCCCGCATGGTTTCACTGCCCAGTTCCGCTTCCCGCTCCTCATAAAGGTTATGGGTGCGCTCCTGCAGGAATTCCTGCATATCTCTACGGGTCATCCCTTTTAAATCATCGATAGTAAAATCAATACGGGGAAGAACATGCTGTTCCACATAAGACAGTAAACCTGGTAAATCCCAATCATCGGAATACTTTATCTCACCAGCGTAACTATTTACTACCTCATCGATGACATCATCAATCATACTGGAAATGGTATCTTTCAGGTTTTCACCATCCAACACCTTTTTACGTTCACCGTAAATTATGCCTCTTTGCTGGTTAATAACATCGTCATATTCTAAAACATTTTTCCTTATACTGAAGTTGCGGCTTTCTACCTTTTTCTGAGCATTTTCAATCCCCCGGGTAACCATTTTATTTTCAATGGGTATACTATCATCCATCCCCAGGCGATCCATAACCCCTTCGATGGTAGATGCTCCAAAAAGGCGCATCAGGTCGTCTTCCAGGGAAACATAGAAACGGGATTCCCCCGGGTCTCCCTGACGGCCGGAACGACCGCGTAGCTGGTTATCAATACGGCGGGACTCATGCCTTTCCGTACCCAGAACATACAAGCCACCCAAGTCTTGTACCCCTTCACCCAGAACTATGTCGGTACCTCTACCTGCCATGTTAGTAGCTATAGTAACCGTATTCTTTTCGCCGGCACCAGCTATTATCTGAGCTTCCTTTTCGTGATGTTTGGCATTTAAAACCTGGTGGGGGATACCCCTTTTTCTAAGCATATCGCTTAAAAGTTCGGATTTTTCTATGGAAATAGTACCAACCAGTACCGGTTGGCCCCGGTGGTAACGTTCCTCAATATCTTCCACCGCCGCCTGGAATTTCCCGACCTCGCTGCGATAAATAAAATCAGGCTGGTCCTCTCTGACCATAGGCATGTTGGTAGGGATAACTACCACGTCCATACCATAAATCTTACGAAATTCCTCTTCCTCGGTTTTAGCGGTACCAGTCATACCAGCCAGTTTTTTATACATGCGAAAATAATTCTGAAAAGTAACGGTGGCCAGGGTCTGCGATTCTTTCTCTATCTTAACCCCTTCCTTGGCCTCAATCGCCTGGTGCAATCCATCACTGTAACGGCGCCCGAACATTAAGCGTCCGGTAAATTCGTCGACTATTATCACCTGGTCATCTTTAACCACATAATCCCGGTCCCTCTTCATCAGACCGTGAGCTTTAAGCCCCTGGTTAACATGGTGGGCCAGTTCCATGTTTTCGGAAAGATTGTCAATGTTAAAATATTTTTCCACCTTATGTACCCCTTCTTCCGTCAGGGTTACCAGGTGGGCTTTCTCATCTATTTTATAATCCTCTTCATTTACCAGACGGGGAATATACTTTGCTATCTGGTAGTAGAGGTTAGTAGGTTTGTCCCCTTCACCGGAAATAATTAAGGGGGTACGAGCTTCATCAATAAGGATGGAGTCAACCTCGTCTACAATCGCATAATGCAAATCCCGCTGTACCATATGTTCGGGAGCTATTACCATGTTATCCCGCAGGTAATCAAAACCAAATTCATTATTGGTACCGTAAGTGATATCACAGGAATAGGCATGCCTGCGCTCATCATAATCTAAGCCATGCACGATAAGCCCTACCGACAAACCGCAATATTCATAAATTGGCCGCATCCACTCTGAGTCTCTGGTGGCCAGGTAATCGTTGACCGTTACTATATGAACCCCTTTCCCCTCCAGGGCGTTCAAATAAGCTGGTAAAGTAGCTACCAGAGTCTTACCTTCACCCGTTTTCATCTCGGATATGCGACCCTGATGCAAGACCATGCCGCCAATACACTGGACATCAAAATGCCTCATTCCCAGGGTACGACGGGATACCTCCCGCACCAGAGCAAAAGCCTCTGCTAATATATCGTCTAAATTCTCCCCTTGCTTTAACCTTTCCTTAAATTCAGCAGTTTTACGGGGAAATTCTTCCGCCGGTAAAGCCACAAAATCCGGTTCCAACTGGTTAATAGTCTCCACCTTGCGGCGCATGCGCTTAACTTCTTTTTCATTATCGTCAAGCAGTCTCTTCAGGGCATCTTTTATCATGATTGTTCTCTCCTCTAAAAAAAGAGGAACCATTTCAGGTTCCTCCTAATACTACATTCAATTAATTAACATTTTTATATTATCACTTTGGCAGTAAGCCTTCAACTAATCAAATTCTGGCTCAATCAGGCCATAGCCCTTATCTTTGCGCTTGTAAACAACATTTACTTCCTCAGTACCCGAATTAAAGAAAACAAAGAAATTGTGTCCTAACAGATTCATCTGCATAATTGCTTCCTCTTCATCCATGGGCTTTAAAGCAAACCTCTTGGTACGTACAATATTAAATTTTTCGGTAGCCGGACCTTGATCCAGTTCCTTAACAGCTTCTTCCCGTAAAGCCTTTTTCAAACCGGCCCCGCGGTTATTCCTATATAATCTGGTCTTGTACTTTTCAATTTGCTTTTCCAGTTTCTCCACTACCAGGTCTATTGAGCTGTACATATCGTCAGTACAATCTTCCCCCCGGAGTATTATCCCGTTAAGGGGTATGGTAACCTCCACTTTATGACCTTCAGCGCCTACCGACAGGGCTACCTGAGCCTCCTTTACATCCTCAATGTATTTTTCCAACTTGGAAAGCCTTTTAGTGGTATAGTCCTTTAGAGCATCAGTAAGTTCAATGTTTTTACCTCTGATATCAAACTTCATAAACGACCACTCCTTTCCCGTTGCTTATGTATATTATTCTACTTGAATAGAAAGAAATCCTCTATACTATTACTTTTAGTATTATGCATAAAATCTGTTATAAATACCGTACCCAGAAAGAAGCCAAACAGGGGGACGTTCTTTTTGTTTGCTTGGTACAAGCAAACAAAAAGAACGTCCCCCTGTTTGAAATGAAAAAACCGGGCCTTTTAC
>CAZUFR010000143.1:0-4000 GCA_964619655.1 uncultured Syntrophomonas sp.
TATTGTACAGGTTGTTTTGCTTAAAAATCCCGATGAAGTTCTGCAATTCTGCCAACTGATACAGAGCAACTCGCCCGTGGATAGTGACTTAACTTTGGAATTTGGAGAAATGCCGGGATATAGTGATAAAATAGTAATGGCAGCAGGTACCTTTGTACAAGGTTCCTCTATAGAGTTATCCTGTGATGCGCCCCTGCGAGAACCTTATGCGGTATATATGCAGGGCGGATTAACTTATGAACATAGCCGTTTTGTAATTAAAGAGCTAATCGATACTTTGTTAAATAGAAAATAGGGTTTTTGACGCAGATGGACGCAGATTTTTATGATTAACGCTGATAATAATTAAGGAAATGGAATCTGCGTAAATCATAATAATTTTAAATAATCAGCGTCAGAAAATATTAGAACCAATAGGTTTTATTTTCATAAGTGGTTGCCGTGTGCCCTTCAGGGTATGGCCTCAGGCCATGGATGGATAATAGGGAAATAGGCCGATAACGAAATTATCTTGCAGGTGACTACGAGCTTAGAGCCTGGCTTTACATATCCTCCGGGCAGACCGGGTTAGGAAGGTGGTTTTTTAATGGGTGCTGAAACTATTGCTTTAATTGTGGCTATCATTGTTATTTTGCTAGGAATCGCCGGGACTGTGATACCTATGATTCCGGGTATTCCGCTTATTTTTATTAGTATTGCGGCCTATGGCTGGTATGAGGGCTTTCAAGTTATTAACAGCAAATTCCTGGTGATTATGGCTGCTCTTACTATACTCTCCCTGCTGGTTGATTACCTGTCAACTGCTCTTGGTGCCAGTTACTTCGGTTCCACCAAATATGGGGTCTGGGGTGCAATTATCGGAACCTTCGTGGGACTGGTAACATTCCCGCCGGTAGGTATATTCCTGGGTCCCTGGCTGGGAGCCTGCATTGGTGAATTTATTGCCGGTCAGGATTTTAATAAGGCTATGAAAAGTGGCCTTGGTACAGTGGTGGGGCTATTTTCCGGCATAGTATTCAACCTGGTTCTATCCCTGGTAATGCTGGTCGCCTTTCTGATTAAGGTGTTTTAATTAATTCACGCGGATCGCGCGGATTATATTAGGATTTATGCGGATTTTTTTGAAATAAATCGTACCCCATCAGCTATTTTCATCAATGGTTGCGTCTGACAGTCATGACGGGTTAGTAGGAAAATAGATTTTTAATTCAATCCGGGGGTTGAGCTGCCGACCCCGAGCGAACACATGGGTTCGCCCCTACAGGTTGCGTACTCCCCGAAAAGCCATAACAAAACGATTACCGTATTGGAAACTATATAACAAGTAAAAAACTAGGGGCTAAGTAATATATCGCCCCGAAAGAGAGGTTTTATCATGAATAAAGAATCAATTATACGGCAGGTTATAGAAGAGGATGTTAGATTTATCAGGCTGCAGTTTACTGATATCCTGGGTGTGATGAAGAGCATCTCAATAACTACTGACCAACTGGAGAAGGCCCTGGATGGGGAATTAATGTTTGACGGGTCATCTATTGAAGGTTTTGTGCGTATTGAGGAATCGGATATGTATCTTAAACCGGATTTCAATACCTTTTTAATACTTCCCTGGGGCAGCTTTAATTCCAAAGGTAAAACCGCCCGTTTAATATGTGATATCAACGATTCCAATAATAAACCTTTTATCGGTTCACCCCGCTACGCCTTGAAGGAGGTATTAAAAGAAGCTGCCGGGATGGGTTATTCCATGTTTGTGGGACCTGAGCCCGAGTTTTTCCTTTTCTACCTGGATGAAAACGGCCAGCCTACCCTGCAGACTCATGATAAAGCCAGTTATTTTGATTTACCCCCGGTAGATAAGGGAGAAGAGGCTCGGCGTGATATGGTGGAGACCCTTCAGAATATGGGTTTTGAAATTGAGGCCGCCCATCACGAGGTAGCTCCCGGCCAGCATGAAATCGACTTTAAATATCAGGATGCTCTGACTACTGCCGATAATATCGTTACCTTCCGTATAGCCGTGCGGGCCGTGGCTCAGAAACACGGGTTGCATGCCACCTTTATGCCTAAACCCCTGTATGGTATTGCTGGTTCCGGTATGCACCTGCATGTATCTCTATTTAAGGATTCTGAAAACATTTTTTATGACTCTTCAAGCCCGGATGGTCTTAGCCAGGTATGTAAATACTTCATAGCCGGGGTATTACAACATGCTCGGGCTATTTCAGCAATTACCAACCCAACGGTTAATTCCTATAAGCGCCTGGTACCAGGTTATGAAGCCCCGGTGTATATTGCCTGGTCTTATCGTAATCGCAGTCCTCTGATTCGTATTCCTGCCCGCCGCGGTGTAGGAAGTCGCATAGAAATACGTAACCCGGATCCCAGCTGTAATCCCTACCTGAGTTTAGCAGTTATTCTTAAAGCGGGCCTGGATGGTATTAAAAATGAGCTGGAAGTGCCTCCGGCAGTGGAGCAAAATATTTACGAAATGGATTTAGCCACCCGTAAGCTTAACAATATTCTATCATTACCGGAAAATCTCTATGAAGCTATCCATGAGTTAGAGAAGGACATAGTTATTCAGGAGGCCCTGGGAGAACATATTTATTCCCGTTTTGTATTGGCTAAAATCAGGGAATGGGAAAGTTATAGCTCCCGGGTATATGACTGGGAAATAGAGCAGTACCTGGAGAAGTTCTAAAAACCAAAAAGGCCCCGCCTGGCGGGGCCTTTATTACATTCGGCGTAACAAACCGGAAACCTTCCCGGCTATTTGCACGGTATCGATTATAATAGGCTGCATAGTACTATTCTCCGGTCTTAATTCGACGTATCCATCTCTACGGTAGAATCTTTTTACTGTGGCTTCATCATCTATTATTGCCACCACTATTTCTCCATTGGTAGCATCAGACTGCTGTCTAACAATTAGGAAGTCACCATCCATTATGCCGGCTTCAATCATACTATCTCCTTTAACCCTGAGAATATAGTGGTTACCGGAACCGACAAAATCAACTGGTACCGGCAGGTAGTTTTCAATATTTTGTTCAGCTAGTATAGGGGTACCAGCGGCTATATCACCAACCACAGGAAGAGCCAGGGTTTCACTTATAATTCCCTGTCCATCATTCATATCCAGGGGAATAATTGCTCGTGGTTTAGTAGGGTCTCGTTTTATCAGGCCTTTCTCCTCCAGTTGGAGTAGATGAGAATGAACCGTGGAACTGGATTTGAGTCCCACTACTTCACCTATCTCTCGTACTGATGGAGGATAACCGTCAGTCCTTATTTTATCTTTTATACAGTCCAGTATGGCCTGTTGCCTTGCGCTTATTTTGTTATTCATTATTTAACCTCCAAAAGATGTTCTTGGCCTAACTCCATTCAAATAGCTTTGACCAGATTATACCATAATCTCCTCCTAAAAAACATATGTTCGTTGTTAAAAGTTTTAAGGGTAAGAGGAAAGAGGCTATTGTGAAGGAGGAGATTACTCTTCCGGCGGGTTGGATGAGGAAGTGGTAGCAATGCTTTACGATTGTCGGCAAGAACTGGATGACATCTGGTCTACTCTGAGTCCCGTCGGGGTTAAATAAGTCCTGCCTCGTTGTCTTTACGACCTGGCTGCCAAAAGCAGTCTGGCCCTACATTTTCCAGGCTGGCTAAAATGCGCCGCCGTGCTCCTGGATGCAATCTTTCTATTTGGTCAAGGATTTCTGCCACTTCATGCCTTTTAGTTAATCCGTCGGCCGGGCACCGATTTTTGACCGTTTTAAGTTCCATCGACTTCACGAATAGGCGAATGTCCCGTTCTTCCACATAAATAAGGGGTCTGATCATAGTAATATCCACCCGGCTTAAATAGGTGGAAGGCTTAAATACATTAAAGCGACTTTCATATAACATCGACATGAAAAGGGTGTTTACGGCATCATCCAAGTGGTGACCCAGGGCTACTTTGTTGCAGTTATACCGTTTGGCCACCCGGTTCATA
>CAZUFR010000144.1:0-3972 GCA_964619655.1 uncultured Syntrophomonas sp.
ATTGGACAAGGGGAAGGTGAAAGTATGTTTGTAGGGTATCATAAAAAGGAATTTGTTAAGATGATTATAGGTACTATTGTTATGTTGGCCATAGGTTATACTTTTACGCTGGGATTTTTCTTGCTTTTTAGAGTATCGTAAGAACTCTTTATCGATGGGGGCAGACCTTTTATTTCTTTATAGGAGATAGGGGCCTGCCTTTTTTCATGAATTGCCTAATTTACGGAATATTTGTGATTGTAATTAGTAATTTTATGTTAAAATGCATATATAAGTAACTATAGTTAAATTAAGAATTAAGAATTGATTCCACTGCCAAAAGTAATAAATATGCATACGATTGAATAATAGACATACCCACAGGGCATAAAGATGTTTCGGCACTCAATGAATATTAACCCCGCACTAGTCAAAACATTTTTGAGTGCGGGGTCACCATTATGGGGGTATCATGGTATGGGGCTGCTCATACGAGTTTTTCGATATTGGGGTTCACATATATTATTATTAGGTTTTATAATACTTCTGGCGGCTATACCTACCGGGTTTTGTGAAGCCTGGCTATGGCAGCACTATGTAATTGAGCCTGCCGATTTTCCGCTCTTAAACCAGTATTTTCGGGCTTCTCCAGCCAGTATCAGTTTTGTTGTTATGATACTGAAAATACTCCTGGGTTTATTCTGTATCGGTACCATAGTCTATGCTATGCATCATTCCCATCGCCGTAGTTCACTTGTTGTTCCTTCATTAATAGCTGGTCTGGTTAATTGGCCGCGGCTTTTAGGGGCAGTAGTTCCTGTACTGCTACTAGCCTGGATTCCTGCATTTTTATCACCACTAATAGCTTTTGATATTTATATGCCGGCTTTGGTATGGGGAGTACTGGTAACTCTGTATTGTTTCTCCAGGTACGCTCTAGCTCTTCCGGTGCTAATAATTGATCATAATAGTATTACTGTATCCATGAAAAAAGCTGCCCAGCTTTCAAAAGGTATAAGGTTAGAGCTTTTAATAGTAATGCTGGCCTTTATAATCCTGTCCGAGGGTGTATGCCTGGCTCTTGGGCACATGCTTCAACCTTTAATAATCGAACCTCATGGAATTTGGCAAATGGCTTTGCTCAGTTCCGCCATGTATTTTGTTCGCTGGCTCTTGTATGCATTAATTTTAATAGCAATTTACGTCTATTACCGGGAGCAGTATTTAGCTAATAGTAGGTTTGTAACCAATACGGCGTTTGTACCCTTTAGATAAATTCTTACTACGGGGTAAAGTAATAAAGGAGTAGTTGATAATGATAAGAGTACTACGTTTTACTGGTGTAATCGAGGATATGGGAAAGGTAGTATTTAAAAGTACTGCTCCGTATAATAAGTCTGTAATTAATCTAAAGATTAATCCGCAGCAGATACTTAGTCGACTTGAACCGGGAGAGGACATTGCCGTTAATGGTGTTTGTCTTACCATTAAAGAAATTGATAGTGATGGTTTTACGGTTCAATTATGGCCGGTAACCCAGGAAAAAACTACCTTGATTAATCTGGATTGTGGAGATTTAGTTAATCTCGAGAGAAGAGTGGACAGGGAGGAAACAGAAAATGAACCGGTTTGCTAATAACTTTATCCAACAGTCTACTTGTGGTCTTTGCCATAAGAACTATTTACACAAAACTTCAGAAGAAGTTGTATGTTCTGCATGCGAAAACAAAATAAAAAATAGTAACGATTGGATTACGGCAGTTTTTTATGAATATAGGGACAGTGACTTCGAGTTTTTAATGACCCTTATTCCTCAAATACGGCAACAAATGAAAACGCGGGCAACTCAATTATGTCAGCGGGCTGTTGTTGCCTATAAAGCAAATGACCTGGAATATGCAACTAGCTTATGGAAAGAAGCTAGCCGTTACGATTCCAAAAATATTCGTGCCGCATTTAATCTATCCTATATTCAATGGAAAACTGGCGAAATTAGCTATGAAGATTTTATTTTTAGTTTGCGCAGCTTTGAATACAGCCGCGCTGACTATTCTATCTACCACAACTATTTAGCCAAAATAGAACAATCTCTTATTCCAGATAAAGAAATTGAAGAAGTTCTAATTTTGGCAGACGATTCGCTTGACCAAAAGAAGTTATTACGAAACCCGGTGTTAAAATTAATGCGGAGTTTCGTTGCTCATAAAGGAAAAATAACTAGTGCCTGCTTTTCTCCCGGAGGAAATCAGGTCCTAACTTCAGGGATGGATGGACGCATATCTCTTTGGGATACTAATAATGGTGCTGAAGTTCAACGATTTACTTTTGAATATGCCCATGTGACTGCTGCCTGTATGAGTCCTGACGGAAACTATGTTTTGGCCACTACTGATGATTATAGTATTCACTTATTAGACCTGGATAGTGGCAAGGAAATTAGGCAGTTTCGGGGTCATAGAGCTTTACCCATCTGGGTAGGAATTGCACCTTATGGACGTCTGGCTCTGTCCGGTAGCCTGGACGGAACCATAGGATTCTGGGATCTGCAGAGAACAAAACCTATGAATCTTTTTCGGTCTAATACTGGTCCCATTCACCGGATGTGGATGTCTTCGGATGGTATGTATCTGTTGCTCACTGGTTTTAAAAGGGAATTTCGCGTGCTGGATTTGAGTGGGGAGATGAACCATATGTGGTTGGGATTACCAGATCGCTGGCCTTATTCAATCTGCTCTACTGATGACATGCAGTATGCACTGTGTGGTAATACTGATGGCAGTATAGTTCTCTGGGATCTGGACAGCGGTAAAGATTTGCTCATGCTTAAAGGTCACCGAGGTTTAGTTAATTCACTTACCCTTACTAAAGATTGTAATTTTGCTATATCAGCTGCAATTGATAATAGTGTCCGTATTTGGGACATAAATGCCGGTACTCAAGTTTACCTGTTGCCAGAGGATACCTGGCAGGTAAATTGTTGCGAATTTACTCCAAACCATCATTCCGTTGTTACTGCGGGGGAGGATGGTCAGCTTAAACTATGGGAATTCAGCTATCCTTGCTAATGGGGCTAAACCCTCCCCCAACAGGTAATTATTCAATGGTAATTTTAGCGGGCAAAAACGTGCTGGCCAATTCTGGTTACAATGGGACGACTCCATATCCACTTATTAGTTGCAGTTACCGGATTCCAGTAATATAAGGCTTCCTCAGTGGGATCCCATCCACGCAGCGCAGCTTCAGCTGCCCGATAAGCATCACTGCTAGGTTGCAGATAAAACTGACCATCATCAACAGCAGTAAAGGCTCCGGGCTCAAATATTACTTCCTTTAATGATTTACCGAAGTTCTGGGATTCTACTCGATTTAGGACTACTGCAGCCACTGCTACCTGTCCTTCAAACGGTTCACCTCTGGCCTCACCATAAACTAAACGAGCCAGGTCGTGAACATCCTGTTGAGAATAAGGTACTAAACCTCGAGAAGGTGGCCGACTAACCTCTTTTATTATAGTCATTGCAGTTTCATGCCCAGTAACGCCATCAACTATAAGGCCGTGATTCCTTTGAAAATTACTAACTGCATTATGGGTTCTCCAACCATAAATACCATCGATTGACCCTACCGTGTAGCCCAGGTAGCCCAAATCCTTTTGTAGTTGTAAAACATCATAACCCTGCATTCCTTGTATAATAGTTCTGTCCCCTAGATAAGCCTCAGTCTCTACAGGTATTAAGATAATATTAGATATTATTAGAATTGTTATCATTACGGCGATTAGTTTACTTTTTCGCATTAATTCACCTCTATATGTTTTTTTTAGTTTACCCGTAATGACTATACTCTAACAACACCGCTATTCAGGCTATTTCAGCCTGGATGTCTTCTCAGTCAGGTTATTTCGGGTTCAGATAAAAATAATAGCCTATATGACGGCAGTTCATGGGGTTAACATGTCCATACCATATTGTTTCTTCATAACCATCATTTAAT
>CAZUFR010000145.1:0-3964 GCA_964619655.1 uncultured Syntrophomonas sp.
CTTTAACCCCTTCCCGATGGGTAAATGAGCTCCAATTCTAGGCTGTTTATTAATTGTCGTCACTCCTTGACTGTTTTTATTGATTATATCAAAAAATGCAATATTTATTGAAACTTGCAGTTATTCAGTCTTAACTTGCCGTAAATGCAAATTTTCCTCTTAAGAGCTTATATCCTTATATGGTAATCTATACATAACCAGGTACATCCTGCGAAAGGAATGTGGTTTGCGTTCATGAATAAGGTGCTTAAATGGATGTTGCTCCTGGCCGGGGCCGGTACGGCAATAATGCTGTTGACCCGCCTGCCGGTGCTGGGGCTGGAGGAAGCCAGTTTCTGTGGGCGTTGTCATGTTATGCAGGAGCAGGTGGATACTTATCAGCATTCTCCCCACCAGCAGGCAACTAATTGTGGTGCCTGTCATGACCCTCATGGGCTGCTGACCGGCAGTGTTTATGCAAGCTATACTGGAACCAGAGATGTATATCGGGTTGTTACCGATACCACTCCTGAAGAAATTCGAATTACCGATATGAGTAAACGGGTAGTACAGAACAACTGCCTGCGTTGTCACGGCGATATCATGCGTGAAATTGGAGATACCAGTCAAAACGGAGGGGCCCATTGTTTTCATTGTCATCGGGAAATTATTCATCCGAAATAACCCCCATGGCCGATGGCCATATAACAAGTATGAAAATTCCCGCGGCTTTAGTGGGTGTCATCCTGAGCGTAGCGAAGGATCTGATATGATATTCCGGTGAAAGATCCTTCACTTCGTTCAGGATGACAAGGGAAATATTAATCCTTAAAGGAGCGTGAGGGTATAATGTCAGCTAGAAGCAAACAGTTTATTATGGTGGCCATTCCGGTTGCCCTGTTAATTATAATAGCCGGGTTTTTCTTTTTCACCCGCCACAACCAGGATTTAGCAGAAGGCCCGGTGGGGGAAATTGCCGCCAACGAACCCCGTTCCGAAGTCTGGGGTGCCTTCTATCCCCGGCACTGGGACAGTTACCAGGCTAATTACGAAAATAGCGACAATCCCTCTCACTTTGAAACCAAGCCTTACTTAAAAACTATGTACGCCGGAATAGGTTTTGCGGCCGAGTATAATGAGCCCCGCGCCCATGTATATACCCTGGATGATATCCGAGCTATCGACCCTGCCCGTAAAAAATCCGGGGCCGCCTGTAATACCTGCAAGTCATCCCAGATTCCGGAGATGATTAATAAATACGGTGATAAATACTACCTTATGACCTTTGAGGAAATTAACCAGCAATTGACCGAGCCTATTGGTTGCCTGGATTGCCATGACCCTAAAACTATGAAACTGCGTATCAGTCGTCCGGCTTTAATCGAAGCCCTGGAAAGGCAGGGGCGCGACCTTAACAAGATATCAAATCAGGAAATGCGTACCCTGGTTTGTGCCCAATGTCATGTTACCTATTATTTCCTTCCTGAAAGCAAGAAACTTACCTTTCCCTGGGATAAAGGGGTAAAAGCAGATGAGATTCTGGCCTATTACGATGAAAAGGGATTTACGGAAACAGTGCATCCTATAGCTGGCAGCGGGCTGGTTAAACCTCGCCATGCAGAATATGAAACTTTTATAGGCAGTACTCATGAAAGCGCCGGTCTGGCCTGCGCTGATTGCCACATGCCCTATACCCGGGTAGGAAATGTAAAAATTAGTTCCCATGATTGGAGCAGTCCATTAAATCGTATTGAGCAGAGCTGCACCACCTGCCACCGTAATGGTGTAGATTGGCTGCGGGGGCGGGTCGAGGGTATCCAAAAGCAATGTAAGGAAACCCAGGATTTAGCTGGTGAAGCAATATTAGAAACGATAGCAGAGTTGAAGATTAGCCGTGAAACCACGGGAGTCAACCAGGAGAAATTGCAGCAAGCTATGGATTTGCACCGTAAAGCCCAATGGTACCTGGATTATGTGGTAGTGACCAACGGCTATGGTTTCCATAACCCCACTGAAACTTTAAATAATTTAAGCAAGTCCATCGATTATGCCCATAAATCTACCCGGCTTGCTCGGGAGGCCCGGGGCTTAAACTAATAAGGGCCTGCCCTTCAGGCAAGTAGGAGGTATATTTTTGAATAAACAGCATCCGGTTAAGACTATTTTCCCGGCCTTAACCTCTATGCAAACAGCCATCTACCTGTTAATCCTCATTGCTTTGCTAAGTGCTGTGGGAACCATTATTCCTCAGGGTGAGGAGAGCCGTTTCTATATACAGCATTATGGCCAATACCCGGGCACTTTTATTACCCTGCTGGGACTGAATCATCTATATCAAGTATGGTGGTATCAGGTTCTTATGGGTTTTCTTTGTCTGAGTCTGTTGCTATGTAGTTACCAGCGCCTTAGACGAACCTGCAACCTGGCCAGCACAGGTTCATTAATATTGCACCTGGGTATGGTAGTTATTATTGTGGGGGCGACCTGGTCTTTAGGCTATGCTAAATCAGTTTATCTGGAAATTAATGAGGGCGAAGCTGCTTTCTTAAAGGATTATGGTTTAAAAGAAGGGTACCTGCAGGTTAAAAAATTTAAGGTTGATTACTACCCTGACCATAGTCCCCGGCAATATTATGCCCATTTATCTTTGCAAGATTATAAAGGCGGCAACTATGAAGAGAACATTGCTGTAAACCACCCATTAGAAGCAGCCGGCCTAAAAATCTATCAGACCTCCTGGAGCTGGTCTATGCAAGCTGATGTTATCCAGGATGAAAATAAACAACAACTATCCTTGCAAAATGGAATAGCTGTACCGCTTCCTGATAATAGCAGTCTGGAAATTAAAGCGCTGTTTATCCCGGACTATCAGGAGGATGGTATGGGACTGCAGACCAAAAGCCCCTATCCTAATAATCCCCGCATGCTGGCAACATTAATGAAGGAAGGTCAAATTGCGGATATGATGGTCCTGGCCCCGGGGGAATCACAAAATCTGGGGGGATACACCATTGTTTTTCAGGGCTTTGCTCCCTACACCGGGCTTACTATAAAAGAGGACCGCGGTGTAAATATGGTCTTCACCGGGTTTGCCCTGCTCTCGCTGGGTTTACTGATTCGCTATAGGAATCTTTATAGAAGAAAGGCTGCTTAAAATGGAGAATCACCTGCTTAATATTGGGTTTGCTCTGCTCCTGACAGGAATTATGGTTAATCTTTATTCTCTATGGTGGTCAACGGAGCGGTTACAAAACATTATTAAGGGCATCTTCTGGCTGGCTCTGTTATCTTTAACTGTTGCTATCATAGTACGAATAGCAGCAACCGGGCGTTTGCCTTCTGCCAGTATGTATGAGTTTATTCTGATTTTCACCTGGGCTATCCTTTGTCTTTTCGTTATCACCAGGCAGAAGTTTAATTCCCCGGTTTTTGATTTGTTGTCAAACATCCTGGTAGTCCTGCTTTTATTGGCAGCCAGTTTCCTACCCTCTGAGACTCGTCCCCTGATGCCAGCTTTACAAAGCGCGTGGCTGCATATTCATGTCTTAACCGCTATCATTGCCTACGGTTCTTTTGCCGTTGCCTTCTGCCTGGCCGGGGTGTACCTGTTCCAGGAAAACAATACTGCCACCGCCGAGCTCAGGCGTTTAGATCAATTGATTTACCGCCTAGTCGTACTGGGTTTCGTATTTTTAAGCCTGGTCATCATCACCGGTGCTATCTGGGCAGAACAAGTCTGGGGCAACTGGTGGACCTGGGATCCCAAAGAAACCTGGTCACTGGTAACCTGGTTGGTCTATGCTGCCTACCTGCACGCTCGCCGCACCTATAATTGGAAGGGGCGCAAAAGTGCGGTTATGGTAATTGTAGGCTTTGTAGTAGTCCTTATTACCCTCTTTGGAGTAAGTTTAATATTACCGGGTCTGCATAGCTATATTTAACCACTCTGGCATTAACCGACTTTCACTGCAGTACCACTGGCGGC
>CAZUFR010000146.1:0-3956 GCA_964619655.1 uncultured Syntrophomonas sp.
TATTTCGGGTCACCACCGCACTTTACTCTACCCATAACGTCTGCTTCCACCACCTTATTATTCTAATCATTGTGGTTCCAGAATGTCCTCAACAACTTCCCGTGGCTTTTTGCTTTTTAACTGATGATCAGGTAGCTGACAATCAGGAATACTAGCTCCTGGCGGCAACTCAATCTTTTGAATATAATGGTCAGGACAGCCACCGCCCTGCAAGGGGTTAGGGAATATAGCCCGGTGTATTTCTCCTCCATTACGAGGATCGGTGCAAATATATACCTGACCACCATGGGAGGGATTATACCTGTTAACATTCAAATCTATCAGTGGTGAATGAACATGAACATCACAGGATTCAGTAGGTACCACGGGACGGTTTTCCTCATCACCGCCTGGTTGAAATGGATATAAAGGCCGCGGGTTGGGACAATATTTTCCGGCCAGTTTGCTTGATTCAGAACAAACATAGATAAGTTCGTGTAACTGGTCACAGGTTTCCTTGGGTAAGAAATCCTTACTGCAGTAATCGGAGACAATAAATTCTTCCGGGCATTGTGAGGATGGCTTTTTACCGGATAAAGAACAGACTGCAACCCGAACTATCCCGGCAGGTCTTTTTAGTGGGGAAACCTTATAATCCTGATGGGCCTTTTGCAGTACTGCTCTAAACATTCGTGCCGGGTAACCTCCACCAGATTCCCCCCTCATAGCATAGTCGCTATCATACCCCATCCATACTGCAGCAGCAAATCCAGGGGTAAAACCACAAAACCAGGAGTCTTTGTGTTCTTCGGTAGTTCCTGTTTTACCTGCTGTAACTACGCCGGGGACCCGGGCATTAGTACCGGTTCCGGCGTTACATACCGTCTGCAGCATATCTCCCATCATCCAGGCTGCCTCTTCACTCATCACTCTTTTATCCTGTGGTTTATACCTATAGATTTCTATACCCTGGGAGTCAACAATTTTATTAATGAAATGAGGTTTACAATATACACCCCCATTGGCAAAGGTAGCATACGCCCCTGCCATTTGTAACGGAGTAACCCCTCGGGTTAGTCCACCCAGGGAGAGGGGAGAAAGGCTGAGGTCATTTTTATTAGGCGCATCCACCAGGGGCAGTCCCAGGGAACGAGCAAAATCAAAGCTCTTCCTAATTCCTACCTGATCCAGCATCTGCACCGCACAAACATTAAGCGACCATTGTACGGCAGTCCGCATGGTAACAGGTCCACGGTATTTACCATCATAGTTCTGTGGACTCCAGATAGTATTACCTATTTTAAAAGAAATCGGTGCATCATTAAGGATATAACAAGGCATATAACCGTTTTCCAGGGCTGGACCATAAACGGCCAGGGGCTTTATCGATGATCCGGGTTGCCGGTAAGCACTGGTAGCCCGGTTGAAACCACGTTTACGTTCATAGCTGCGTCCACCGATTACGCTTTTTACTTCTCCGGTACTATGGTCAATAAGTACCATGGCTGATTGTACTGTATTACCGCCTTTACTCTCCTGGGGGAAATTGACCTTGTTCGCATATAATTCTTCGGCATATTGCTGCACATCTGCAGACATAGAGGTATATATTCTCAGCCCTCCACGGTAAACTGCATTATTAGGGTCAGAACTAAGTTTGTTGCTGGCCAATATTGCTATTGCCTCATCTATAACGGAATCAATATAGTAGCCATAGCGGGTATTTTCGTTATTGGCTTGTTTAAATACTAATTCAGTTTCTTTGGCGGCTTGCGCCTGGGCAGCATCAATGTAACCGCAATTAAGCATATTATTTAAAACAATTTCCTGTCGGGCTTTAGCCCGGTCATAATACTGAAAGGGATTATAAGCGCTGGGACTCTGGGGTAAACCTGCCAGCAGTGCACATTCGGCCAGGTTGAGCTGGCTTACGTCTTTCCCGAAATAGGTATTGGCGGCCGCTTGAACTCCATAAGCTCCTGCACCAAAATTTATCTTATTTAGATACATGCAGAGAATTTCATCTTTGGAGTAGGCGGCTTCTAATTTAAAAGCAATAATTATTTCCTTTACTTTACGTTCCCATTTCTTGTCAAAAGAGAGAAAGGCATTACGTGCCAGTTGCTGAGTAATGGTACTGGCACCCTGACCAGTTAAATCTCTTGACTGAATGTTGTATAAAGCAGCCCGAGCGATACCTTTAAAATTTACCCCGTGGTGTTTGTAGAAGTCCTTATCTTCCGTGGAAACAAAGGCATCGATAAGATCCTGGGGTACTTTGTCCAACTTGACCTCAGTACGATTTTCCTCAGCATGAAGTCGGGCTACTACTTGTTCCTTATCATCATAAAGCATGGTTGTTTTAGCCCCGGATAGCTGTTGCGGGTCCCAAGCGGGGAGCTTGCTGGCTGTATAAATAACTATACCTAGCGCACTACCTGCAAGTACAAAAAGAAATACTATGAGTACGGAAAGGATAACTTTTTTGGTATTTTTAATTTTTTTAGTATTTGGTTTATTACTTACCATATAAAAACTTAGCCTCCTGGATAAATTACCTTTAAATTATTTGACATATCAGCATCTTTCTCCTGCTTACAGTAGTTTCAATAGTATATATGCCTTTATAGCTCTAATTATTGCATACACTTTCAAGCATGTGCTATTATTTTTTAAGCAAGGAGGTTATCAATTGGGTAAAAACGTGGATACAAAGGTAAAAGAGCAGATGCAACTTATTCACCGGGGAGTAGCCGAGATTATTCCAGAAGAGGAACTTAAGCAGAAACTGGCCCGATCAATTAAAGAAAAACGCCCCTTAAGGGTAAAGTTGGGACTGGATCCTACTGCTCCCGATATTCATCTGGGACATACAGTGGTGCTTAACAAACTACGCCAGTTTCAGGATTTAGGTCATGAAGTACATCTGATTATCGGCGATTTTACTGGCCGCATCGGCGACCCCAGTGGTAAATCCGAGACGCGCAAACAATTGAGCGAAGAAGAGGTTCAGGTTAATGCTGCTACTTATAAAGAACAAATTTTTAAGGTCTTGGATCCAGACAAAACTATAATTCATTTTAATAGTAAGTGGTTGATGCCACTAACCCTGGTAGACGTTCTCAACCTGGCTGGAAAATATACCGTAGCCCGTATGCTGGAAAGAGACGATTTTGATAACCGTTATAAAGAGGGTCTACCGATTGGAATACACGAATTCATGTATCCGTTAATGCAGGGTTATGATTCAGTTGCCTTAAAAGCTGATGTGGAGCTAGGAGGCACCGACCAGAAGTTTAACTTGCTGGTAGGAAGGAATCTGCAAAAAGAATATGGCCTGGAACCCCAGGTAGCCTTAACCATGCCTATTCTTGAGGGTACTGATGGAGTGCAAAAAATGAGTAAAAGTCTGGGCAACTACATAGGGGTCAGTGAAGACGCTTATGAAATGTTTGGCAAGACCATGTCTATTCCCGATGAGTTGATTATCCGCTATTTCGAATTAGTTACTATGGTAGCGCAGGCGGAAATAGATAAGATGGATAAAGGTATGCAAGAAGAAACGCTTAACCCGCGGGATGTTAAAATGCGCCTGGCCCGGGAAATCATAACTATTTATCACAACGAAGAAGAGGCCCTTAAGGCTCAGGAAAGGTTTCTATTAGTATTTTCCCAGCGCGATATACCTGAAGACATACCTGAAGCGGTGATAACTGAAAAAGAAATATGGTTACCCAAATTCTTACTGGAACAGAACATGGTGGATTCCACCAGTGACGGTCGCCGTATGATAAAACAGGGAGCAGTAAAACTAAACGGGGAAAAATGTAAGGCTGAAAATATTGAAGTAGAAGATGAGATGGTAATACAGGTAGGAAAGAGGAAGTTTATTAAAGTAGCAAAGAAATAGACGCTGGGATGACAAGGAGACGGGGTTATTGTCACCCTCGTTCGAGGGTGACAATAACCCCGTCCCC
>CAZUFR010000147.1:0-3935 GCA_964619655.1 uncultured Syntrophomonas sp.
TCTCTAATACGGTCAAAGATAACTATAGTATCGTTTATCGAATAGCCAACTACAGTCAATATAGCGGCGATAAACGAGGTGTTAATTTCCCATTGGAAAAGGGAGAAGAGACCCAGCACAAATAATACATCATGTATTTCCGAGACAATCGCTGCTATCCCAAAGGTCCACTCAAAGCGAATAGTAATGTATATAAGCATAGCAAAGGCCGCAATGATTACCGCCAGAATGGCCTTGTTGGTCAACTCTTTACCAATAGCTGCGCCTACACTTTCCGCACTGAGGAATTCCACGTTTTTAAATTTGGACTCCAGCGCATTTAACAATTGACGGGTTTGCTCTTGATCCAGTTCGGTAGTGCGAATTAGAAACTGATTTCCGCTCTTGCTCACATCAGCCCGGTCCATACCAATTTCCTTTAGTACGCTCCTCACCTGGGCCGATTGCACGGAAGAGTCCATCTGTACCTGGACAATAGATCCCCCGGTAAAATCAATACCCAGGTTTAGACCATTCATAACCAGAGATACTAATCCGGGGATTATAATTAATAGTGATATGATGTAAAATACTTTTCTTCTTTTAATAAAAATATCCATGCTTCTCCCCCCTTACACTCCGTACAATTTCTTGTTCTTCGAGATATTTCCCATCAGTATAAGCAGGTAACGAGTAAAGGTAAGGGCTACCAGCATACTGGCTACAATACCTATGGTAAGTGTAACCGCAAAGCCTTTTACCGGTCCGGTTCCTAGATACATCAGAACCAGGGCACTTACCAGCGTGGTAACATTGGAGTCTAAAATCGTCCAGAAAGCCCTTTTAAACCCGGCATCGATGGCTGCATGCATGGTTTTACCATAGCGCAGCTCTTCTTTTAATCGCTCATAAATAATAACATTGGCGTCAACTGCCATACCAATAGACAGGGCAAAACCCGCTATGCCTGGGAGAGTTAAGACGGATCCCAGCAGGGACATGGTCCCCAAAACCAGCAAGGAATACAAGACCAGGGATATGTCTGCTACCAATCCGGGTAAACGATAATAACCAATCATAAAAATTAATATAGCGATTAGTCCGATAATACCCGCTTTTATGCTTTTGTTAAGAGAGTCAGCACCGAGAACGGGTCCAATAGACCTTTTCTCTATAACCTTCAAGCTAACCGGCAGAGCACCGGAACGGAGCAGGACCGCCAAATCCTGAGCCTCTTTGGCGGTAAACCCGCCAGTTATGCGGGCACTACCATCAGTTATCGGTTCCTGAACGTTAGGAGCTGAAATTACATTCCCATCTATAACAATTTTAATGGGTTTTCCTACATTGGCTGCGGTGGCTTCAGCAAAAAGACGACTTCCTTCTTTGTCAAAATCGATAAGCACCTCAGCCGTCCCCTGCTCACCCTGGCTCATACGGGCCTGAGCATCCTTAAGATGTTTACCAGTTACCATAACCTTATTGTTTTCATCCCAGAATTCTAACTCAGCAGTATTCTTAAGAATATCTACCGCCGCTTCCGGGTCATCCTCTCCAGCTATCTCAACTACTACCCGGTTTTTACCCTGGGGATAGAGAGCAGTTTCTTTTACTCCCAGATTATCAACCCGGTCGCGCAGTATACCTACTGCCTTTTGAATAGTATCGGGGGTTACTTCTTGACCCTTTTTCTCCTGAGCCTCCAGAACCACCCGCAATCCACCACTTAAATCCAGCCCCAGGTTCAGGTTGTTTAAAATGGGCTGGTGAAGAAAATAAACCAGTAATCCCAAAGCGATAACTATTATCGTGATTACCAGAATACTGGGGGTTTTCTCCTGCACCGTCGTTTTCCTCCTTCCAACTACTTAAGCCTATCTATAAGAGCTTGGCTCCGTTAATAACCAATTCAAATTCACAGTTCAGAAAATTTGCCGCCCGGCGGCACATCAGCATCCGACTCAGGAAAATTTCAAAGTATTCCATCACCGGACAGATGCTGGTGTCAATAGCCAATTCCATGGTAATAATTCGATTATCATCATCAATATTCAGAATCGAATATTCCGCGGCGTAATTCACCCGGTCATGAATATCAAAAGTAGCTACATCCAGGTTACGCACCCGGTTTCTATGTACATGCGACTTGTCCGCCAGTATAAGAGCAGCAGCTACCTGATTAACCGGGTGCCCGCTGCCCTCATCATGGTTGCCAATGGCCGCACATATAATTGCCACTTCGCTTATATCCATTCCCATGCGACGAAGTATTTCCTGAGCTATTAAGGCTCCACTCTGACTATGTCCATTACGATTGATTACATTGCCCAGATCATGCATATAACCTGCAATCCCTGCCAACTCGGCCAGACGCTCATTGTAACCTAATTTGAGCATTATTTCCCTACTGAGACGGCTCACCAGAGATAAATGCAAATACCCGTGGTCGGTAAATCCCATTACCCCCAAATGCTCATTGCCCTTCTCAATAAAAGTTTGCACCAGCAGATTATTTTTCACCGCTTCCAGGGTTACCATAAAACTTTAATCCTCAACCTTATAGGCGATGGCCTTTTTCAAAAACTCTACTTCAGTGTTTTCGCTAACTTTTAACACTACAGTTTCATCTTTGATCCGGGCAATGACACCGTTAATTCCACCTATAGATACTACTTTGTCTCCTTTCTTCAGCTCGTCCAGCAGGTTTTTGTGTCTCTTCTCTTCTTTTTTGCGGGGCATTATTAGAAAAACATAAAATATTAGTATAAATACCCCTAACCAGACTAACATGGATAACCAACTTTGAGTATTAGCTCCCATACTCACATTCACTCCTTGTAAACTTAATAATTATTCTCTATCTACAGGTAGATTCCTCCTGTTAAAACCTGTAGGTGTTTAAGAAATCATGGTAAAAGGTCGAAAATGCCCCCAGGCTGATAGCACTCTTTATATTTTCCATCAATTTCACCAGAAAGTAAACATTATGATAACTAAGAAGTCTATGCGCCAGGATTTCTTCGGCCTTAATAAGATGTCGCAAATAAGCCCGGCTATAGTTACGACATACATAACAGTCACAAGAATTATCTATGGGGAAAAAGTCATCCGCATATTGAGCATTACGTACGGTTATTTTTCCCTCTGCAGTATAGGCTGTTCCATGGCGAGCCAGTCGGGTGGGAAGTACGCAATCAAACATATCTACCCCTCTTTTAACTCCTTCCAAAAGGTCTTCAGGTGTTCCTACCCCCATTAGGTATCTTGGTTTATCTACCGGTAAAAGACCATGCATAAGGTCCAGTATTCTATACATATCTTCTTTTGGTTCGCCCACACTAAGTCCCCCAATAGCATAGGCGGCAAAATCCATTTTTAAAAGCTCTTCAGCACTGCGCTGCCTGAGGTCGGGAAAGATATTTCCCTGGACAATGGCAAATAAGGCCTGGTCAGTTCGCTGATGATTCTCCCGACAGCGCCTGGCCCATAATAAGGTTCGGACTACAGCCTGCAGGGCTTCCTCATAACTACAGGGGTATGGGGCACATTCATCAAAGCACATGGCAATATCGGCACCCAGTTCCTGTTCTATCTGCATAACTTTTTCCGGGCTCAAAAAATGAACAGAGCCATCTATATGAGAATTAAAATACACCCCTTCATCACTAATGCGCCTTAGCTTGGCCAGGCTAAAAACCTGAAAACCACCGCTATCAGTTAAAATATTTTCTTTCCAGTTCATAAAGCGGTGCAGACCGCCGGCCCGGGCAATTAATTCTTCCCCTGGGCGCAGGTACAGGTGATAAGTATTGGATAATATTATTTGCACTCCTATTTCATATAAATCTTCCGGAGTGAGGGTTTTAACTGTAGCCTGGGTTCCTACCGGCATAAAAACCGGGGTATCAATAACCCCATGTCCAGTTGTTATCCGTCCCAGACGGGCAGCACTATTA
>CAZUFR010000148.1:0-3925 GCA_964619655.1 uncultured Syntrophomonas sp.
GATATTTTTAATAAATGCTCCGAATTCTTCGGGTATGGCGTAGCCAACTGTATCCGGAAGATTAACCGTGGTGGCTCCAGCGGCAATGACTTTTTCTATGACCACCCCTAAATAGTCAAGGTCCGAACGAGAGGCATCTTCAGCTGAAAACTCTACATCACTGCAGTACTTTTTCGCATAGGTAACTGCATCAACGGCTTGAGCCAGGGCTTCTTCCCGACTCTTTTGTAGTTTATGTTTTAAATGTATATCTGATGTGGCCAAAAATGTATGAATCCGGGGAGACTCTGCTCCCTTTACGGCTTCCCAGGTCCGGTCAATATCCTGCCGGTTGGCCCGGCATAGCCCGGTAACCACCGGTCCTCTGACCTTTTCAGCAATCGTCTTGACCGCGGCAAAATCCCCACGGGAAGCAACAGGAAAACCGGCCTCAATTACATCAACCCCCAGGCGGGCTAATTGATAGGCTATCTCCAGCTTTTCATCCGTGTTCAAACTAACCCCGGGAGACTGCTCACCATCCCGCAAGGTAGTGTCAAACAAATATAAACGTTTACTATCCGCCATAATACCCCTCTTTTCCAATTAAGAATTAATAATAATGGATTATGAATTAAAGTTGGAAAAGCAAAGCTTTTCCATCCTTAATTCTCAATTATTAATTCTCAATTCTTAATTCCCTATTTGCTTTCTTTTAACCAGGGCATCATGGCACGGAGCTCGGCTCCTACTTCTTCAATCAAATGATCTTTGTTTTGTCTCTTCAAGGCATTAAACTGTGGCCGTCCTACCTGGTTTTCTAGCAGCCAGTTCTTAGCAAAGACGCCGTCCTGAATATCCTTTAAGGCCTCTTCCATGGCCCAACGAGCTTCTTCGCCAATAATATCCGGTCCTTTGGTATAGTCGCCCCATTCCGCAGTATCACTGATGGAATAACGCATATAACTCATACCGCCTTCGTACATGAGGTCCACAATTAACTTCAGTTCATGGAAACATTCAAAATAGGCAATTTCTGGCTGATAGCCTGCATTAATCAGAGTTTCAAAACCGGTCTTAACCAGCTGGGTTACTCCGCCACAGAGAACACACTGTTCTCCAAACAGGTCAGTCTCAGTTTCTTCCTGAAAACTGGTTTCAATTACTCCCGCCCGGGTGCAGCCTATTCCGCAGGCGTAAGCCAGACCCAGTTCCTTAGCCTGCCCGCTGTAGTCCTGCTGCACCGCAACTAATCCAGGTACCCCGGCACCCTTAAGATACATCCGTCTTACCAGATGGCCGGGGCTTTTGGGAGCCACCATAAAGACATCGACAAATGCCGGAGGAACTATCTGCCCAAAATGGATGTTAAAACCATGAGAAAACCCCAGGGCATCTCCTTCTTTAAGATAAGGCTTGATTTCCGCATTATATACCCGGGACTGAACCTCATCGGGCAGAAGAATCTGGATGATGTCTGCCGCCTGGGCAGCTTCGGCTACGGTCATAGGCTGAATGCCTGCTTCAATAACCGCATTCCATTCCTTTTCACTGGCCTCATCAAAGGGTTTCCTTAAACCTACTACTACATTTAGGCCACTTTCCTTAAGGTTCTGGGCTTGAGCATGACCCTGAGAGCCGAAACCCATAACCCCTATGGTCTTACCCTTCAAAAGATTTAGATTTGCATCAGCATCGTAATACATTTTTGCCATTATAATTAACCTCCTTAAATCTATCAGCTTACCGGGTATTTACCCGGCTGCATCACTACTTAATTTCCCCGCGCACCATAGCTATTATCCCGGTACGTACCAGTTCAATGATACCAAAAGGCTTTAACGATTCCACTATAGCATCAATCTTGCCACTATCTCCGGTAACCTCTATAATCAGGGAGGTCTTGCCTATATCAACAATACGGGCCCGGAAAATATCTACAATCTGTACTATTTCTGCCCGGACATTAACATCAGCTCTAACCTTTATCAGCACCAGTTCTCTCTCCACCGAACGCTTGTCGGTAATATCCACTATTTTAATGACATCAACCAGCTTGTAGAGCTGTTTGGTTACCTGTTCCAGAATTTTCTCATCGCCCATTACCATGATGGTTATACGAGATATACTGGGGTTTTCAGTTTCCCCAACCGCCAGGCTTTCGATATTATAACCTCGCCGTCGAAATAGAGTAGTTACCCGGGTAAGTACACCGGGGCGATTCTCAACAATAACTGCTAATGTGTGTCTTCTCATATTTCTACACCCCCCAGCATCTGCGAGAGAGAGCCTCCTGGCGGTACCATAGGATAGACATCAGCTTCCCTTTCCACCAAAATATCCAACACCACCGGTCGATCAGTAACCTGCAGGGCTTGCTTTAGAGCCTGATCAAGCTCCTCTTCCCGGCTTACCCTCAGACCGATAGCCCCAAAGGCTTCAGCCAGTTTCACAAAATCAGGCTGATGGCTCATATCGGTATATGAATAACGTCCGCCGTAGAAAAGACCCTGCCACTGGCGCACCATCCCCAGGAACTGATTGTTAAGTATGCAAACTATAACCGGTAATTGGTATTGGACCGCTGTGGCCAATTCCTGTATGTTCATTTGAATGCTGCCATCTCCGGCTATATCTATAACCGGAAGGTCGGGTCGGCCAATCTTGGCCCCAATAGCTGCGGGAAGGCCATAACCCATGGTTCCCAGTCCCCCGGATGTCAAAAAAGTACGGGGATGTTCAAATTTATAGTACTGGGCCGCCCACATCTGGTTTTGCCCCACTTCGGTGGTAATAATGGCATTGCCCCGGGTCAGGTCATATATTTTCTCGATAACGTTTTGAGGCATTATACGCCCTTCACTGGAGGTACCGTAACGTAAAGGGAACTCCTCTTTCCAGCGGTCAATAGTCTGATGCCATTCCCAATATTCAGTAACTTCATCCAGGCGCTGGTTAATACCCTGCAATACTTCCTTTACCTGACCGACAATGGGAACATCTACATCTACATTTTTGCCTATTTCAGCAGCATCTATGTCAATATGAATTACCCGCGCATGAGGAGCAAAGGTGGCAATGTTGCCAGTAACCCGGTCATCAAAACGCACTCCCACTGCAATCAGCAGGTCGGACTCACCGATAGCATAATTGGCATAACGAGTGCCATGCATGCCTAACATGCCTAAATTAAGATAGTTGTTGCCAGGGAAAGCTCCCATTCCCATCAGGGTGGTGGTAACCGGTATTTTTCGTTTCAGGGCTAATTCCCTTAACTCCTCTGCAGCATTAGAAGAAATAACTCCCCCACCCGCATAAATAACCGGACGTTTAGCAGTTTTAATCAACTCCACCGCGGAAATAACCTGCCCCGAATTATACCCCTTCATAACCCGGTAGCCACGCAAATTAACTTCTACTTCCTCCGGTTTATAGTCTATGCTTCTTTCCATTACATCTTTGGGCAGATCAACTACTACCGGGCCAGGCCGGTTGGTACTGGCAATATAAAAGGCCTCTTTTACCGTTTTAGCCACATCTTCGGTTCTCTCCACCACGTAATTATGCTTGGTTATAGGCATGGTAATACCAGTTATGTCAGCTTCCTGGAAAGCATCCCGGCCTATTAAAGGGGTTCCCACCTGTCCGGTAAAACAGACCAGGGGAATGGAATCCATATAGGCAGTAGCAATACCAGTAACCAGGTTAGTTGCTCCTGGACCGGAGGTTGCTATACAAACACCTACCCTTCCGGTTGCGCGCGCATAGGCATCAGCAGCATGCGCCACCCCCTGTTCATGCCTTCCCAAAATATGGCGGATATTAGACTCAAACAGCGCATCATAGATTGGAAGAACTGCGCCCCCGGGATAACCAAATACAGTGTCAACTCCTTCTTCCTGCAAACATCGCAGTAAAATCTCTGCTCCCTTTAACTGCACCTGAA
>CAZUFR010000149.1:0-3923 GCA_964619655.1 uncultured Syntrophomonas sp.
TCTGTATTGTGCCTCCAAACGCTGCCAATACCCGGAGTATCTACCAGTCTTACATATTTCAAATCAGCCAGCACCGGAGTTTCAATATCTACCAGAAGAACCTCTTTGTGGTTCTCGGGGTTTCCTGATTCAGATACATACTGTTCAATGTCTTTGATATCGATTTCCTTGCTGGATCCATTCAAAAAAGTTACTAATGCTTTCTCCTGAAGCCCAAATCTGAGCCTTGTGATTATTGAAGTCACAGGAATATTTCCAACCGGCAGATAACTTTTGCCGGTTAGACTGTTTAAAAACGTGCTCTTGCCTACTTTAAATTGTCCTAACACGGCAAAATCAAGATAATGGTTCTGCTCAGTAAAGTTCCCAATACTTCTTACGGTTGTCTCCAATGAATGAAGTCCAAAGTCTTCGCAAGCTCTTTGAACCTCAAGGAGTACTTCTTTTAACCTGACTAGTTCATCATTTTTTATTTTCATTACTTAAATTTGCCTCCCAAATACCTTCACCTCATGCTAACAACTTGAAATACCAGAACAAAGAGCCTTACAGCCAATCAAAACTTGAGTCCTGGATAAAAGCTGTTCAGCTGGTCGGCAACAAGGATTAGTTAATCAGATTAAGAAAAAACAACTCCTGCCCTTATAGACAGGAGTCATCAGCCAATGCATTTCGCTTCAAAAGCGGGGTGAACTCCATCACCCTGAATTCTTTTCATTTGTTAATATTGTACATTAGGTGCTTGACCAGACTTTATAAGGGCATAGCCCCCGGATTGCCTATAACCGACGGGTGGTAATAAACGAGCATGTATCTGCCAAACCGCAGGCAGACACATGGGTCTGCCCCTACGATATTGCAATACAATGTGCAAGACAACCCTGTTATTAACCTTATTTCTATCCTACAACCAGGCGGGAGAGGTCCAGGGGGTCAACTTGCTGGCCGTCTTTAAATACCCGCATATTACCGCCGGATATGTCGTCTATCAAGGTAATTTGCCCTTCTACACGGCCAAATTCAAATTTTATATCATAAAGTTCCAGACCTCGGGTGGCCAGGTCATCTTTGACTATTCCAGCAATTTTTCTGGTCATTTCTTTTACCAGGGCGCACTCTTCCATGGTCAATAGTTCTAATTGTTCCAGGGCCTCATCAACAATCAAGGGATCACCCCGGTCATCATCCTTCAAGGTAATCTCTACCAGACTATTAAGGGGCTGTTCCTTCTTAGCATACTTTTCATAACGGCGCAGGAAACTACCATAAGCTTTAAAACGACAGATTATTTCCAAGCCTTCCCCAAACGGTTGCGCCGGTTTAACGATCATGGTATTCTCATCAATATTGGCACCTATATAATGGGTGCGAATTCCTGCTTTATTCAACAGTTCAAAGTAATAACGAGACATTAACAGGGAGGCTTTACCCATACCTTCGATTTCGCCCATTATAGAATTGGCTCCTGGGTCAATTTGTCCATTTTCCCCGGTTACGTCATCTTTTAATTTTAGTAAGTAGTTGCCATCATCGAGTTCATAAACAGTTTTAGTCTTGCCTTCATATACGTGCCGCATATACCAACCTCCATCATTAGCTAGAAAATAGACGTCGCTAACGAAGTTATCTTGTAAATAACTTCGAGTTCAGAACTTGTTCAATTGTTTAGAGTTAGGAGTGAGGGGTAGGACTTATTATTCCGCGTAACCCCCAAAAAATTCCGCGTCCTTCCGCGTCTTTAGTTTGCTGCTACTGCCTGCTTGCTTCTAAGGGCGGTAATAGCTTTTTCCAACCCATCGACCGTTAGCGGTTGCATGGGGAAGATTTCCGATATTTTTCTGATGGTAAAGGCCCCATCCATCCAATCCCAGTAATTACGGGGGATTGGATTAAGCCAGGCTGAATATTCAAAATGCTGGCGTATGCGCCGCAGCCATTCTATTCCCGGCTTATCATTGTGCAAATCCCAATCTATTATTCCTCCCGCTCGCATTAGCTCATAGGGTGCCATACTAGCATCTCCTACTATTATTACCCGGTAATCGGGGCTATATGTTCGTAGGACATACTCGGTATCAGTATAATCATTTTGTCTGCAGGCGGGGTCATGGTAGAGCCAATCATAAATACAATTATGGAAATAGAAAATCTGCAAATCTTTAAAATGGTTGGAGCGGTTTACTGCCGTAAATAACTGATTACACAGGCGGCTATAGGTAAGCATGGAACCCCCGGCATCCATTAACAGCAATACTTTTATGGCATTGTCCCGGGGCCGTTCCCAGACTAATTCCAGGCGACCCGCGTTATCACAGGTTTTATCAACCGTAGCATCCAAATCCAGTTCCGTCCGGGCACCTTCCAGACGGCTGGTAAACTGGCGCAGCTTACGTAATGCTACCTGGAATTGCCTGACCCCCAGGGTTTCATCAGTACGAAATTCCTGGAAGCGGCGCATTCCTGCCACCTTAACTGCGGACAGGTTACGAGACTGTCCGCCTATGCGGATACCGCCAGGATGATACCCGGAATGACCAAAAGGTGAAGTCCCACCAGTACCAATCCAGCGATTGCCACCGTGATGCTCTTCGTTCTGTTCCGCCAGTCTTTCCTCCAGCATACGTTTTAATTCATCCATATCCAGCTGCTGGTGGTTACGCCTCATTTCATCGGTAATCTCCAGCTCCGGTAGCTCTTTATTGAGCCAGTCCCAAATTTTATCTGGCAGCCCTTCCGGGGTTTCAATGTCACCGAAAAAAGCGGCAAAAGCCATATCAAAACGGTCATAGTGAGCTTCGGTCTTAACCAGTACTGCCCGGCTTAGATAGTAGAAACCGGTCAGGCTGGACCCGGCCAGGCCGGCCTCCAGGGCCTCCAGTAAAGCCTGCCATTCATTCATGGAAACAGGAACACCAAAGTTTTTCAGGGTATAAAAGAATTTGGTAAACATAAGAACTACCTCCAGAATAGCACAAATCCTAAAGTCAAGAGGCGCAAAACCGGCCTCCTTTAACTATTAACCTTTCAAGGCCGGAGGCCGTAACCACGCATAAAAACAGGTGTATCGGGTTGGCCCGGCACTCAACTGCGTTTGAGTAAATCCGTACTTCCAGCTGTGTCCGTAAGACGCAACCACGAATAAAAATGTCTTGACGTGCTCTTCCTATACGGGAGCACGTAATTTATAGGGGCGAACCCGTGTGTTCGCCCGCCGGGTTGCCTCGAACAGATGGGTGATAATAAACGGCAGGTATCTGCCAAACCGCGGGCAGACACATGGGTCTGCCCCTACAAAAACTACGTAAATCTGCATCCTTAAAATTATAATTAAAATGCAGCCCCCTTGATGGTAGCGCGTTAGCGCTACATCCGTGTGCCCTATGGGTATGTTAATCTGTGCCCGAAGGGTCAGTGTTATCTGTGTCTATTTCCGCACTAATAACGATAGCGGTTCAAGGATGAACCGGCATAATTGGGACTACGGGTCTGGGTCTTGCCATGGAGCTGACTTAACAGGGTATCCAAATCCTCGTTTTTCTTTAGCAGGACTCCCAGGAAGGGTAAATCTTGTTTAATGCGGTTGGGACTTATTCCACCTACCACTAGAGCTTGCAACCAGTCAATCAGCTCGCTAGTGCTGGGTTTTTTCTGTATGTTAGGGACATTACGTAGCATATAAAAAGTCTCCATAGCCTGAGCTAACAAACGTTTTTCCAAGTTGGGATGATGTACCCGTACAATCCTTTCCATACCTTCAGGGTCGGGAAATTCTATATAGTGGAAAATGCAACGGCGCAAAAAGGCATCCGGCAGTTCTTTTTCCGCATTACTGGTAATAACCACGATAGGTCGGTGAATAGCCCCAATGGTTTCTTTAGTCTCGGGAATGTAAAAACTCATCTGATCCAATTCCCAAAGCAGGT
>CAZUFR010000150.1:0-3904 GCA_964619655.1 uncultured Syntrophomonas sp.
CTAAAACCGGATGTGGTACTATTTGGTGAACCTATTCAGGGCTATATGGATGCGCAGGAGCGCATCATGGGAGCACGAGTACTGGTAGTAATCGGCTCTTCCCTTACCGTTTATCCATTAGCTGGCTTTGTCAGGGAATTCAGTACCTTTTACCAGGATTTAATTATTATTAATAAAGGTCGTACCTACATGGATCACGCTGCCCTGGTTAAAATAGAAGTAGGTGATTCCAGTACCGGGGAAATATTACAGGAAATCGACCGGCGCTTAGGATAGTAATTGTTAAGAAATCTTTAACTTTTCCTCAAATTATTTAAACCATTTCTGCTTATAGTAATACTGTAAACACAACGAAGGAGGTTTGAATAATGAAGATCAAGAGTTACTTTAAAGTTGGCGTTTTGGTGTTGCTGGCGGTTTTTGTACTGGGAGTAGCAATTCCAGCAATGGCTGGGGGTAATAACCCAGTAGGAACTGCAGGTAAATACGGAAAAGCGGCAGTAAGCAGGGGTGCTCAGACTATGGTGCAAAGCCTGGCTGAACTTACTGGAAAAGATGTTAGTGATATTCAGGTGCAGAGGCATGAGGGAAAATCCATTGCCAATATAGCAGAAGAAAATGGAGTTGACCAGGATGCTCTGATTAATACCATCACTAAAAAGAACCAGGAAAAACTCCAGAACAGGCTGGATGAGGGAACCATTACCCAGGAGCAGTATGATTCCTGCCTGCAGAATATGCAAGAAAACATAAAGGAACGCCTGGAACGTAGTACCACTGGCGGCCCCGGATCGGGTCAGGGTATCAACCAGGGTCAAAAGCACCAGCGTGGTAGCGGGTTTAAAAATGGAGCACCAGGTCAAGGCCAAAAAGGCTTGAACTGCGGACAGGGAAACTGCGGTAACTGCCCCTATACAAAATAACTTGAGGGGTGACAGGGGACGGTTCCTATGTCACCTATAATGAGGTATCTCGCAAGAGGTGCCTCATTTTTTAAGTCGTAGGGTCGTCAGATGTGAGGGGAAAACAGTCATCGGTCACGGTAAATATTCCCTCGCCAGCCTTACATGGGGAAACACTATCTACTTCCCCCATGCTGCGACAATGGCTTATGCATATTTACACTTAAAATTACGAATTAGTCATATAAAACTTTGCTGGTAAAATTAGGTTTGCGTTTTTCGGCAAAGGACCTGATTCCTTCTTTAAAATCGTCTGAAGCCCAAGCTAAAATTTGATTAAGGCTTTCTAATTCTGCTTGTTCATAAAAATCATTTTTTATAGAAGCTCTTACTAGTTTCTTATCCATCCACACTGTATATAAAGGCATTTTTAATAAACGCGCTGCCCATTTTTCAGCTTCAGCTAACACCTGATCTTTAGCTACTACTTTATTTATTAAACCTAAGCTTAAAGCTTCTTCACTATCTAGAACTTTACCATACCATAAAATTTCTAATGCTTTATGATAACCTACTTTTTGAGTTAAAAAGTAGGAAGCCCCACTATCAGGGGTAAAGCCTATATTAATAAAATTAAACCCGAATTTAGCAGTATCAGCCGCAATAATTAAATCACAAGCCATCATAGTTGCTACGGAAGCACCGGCTACTGCTCCGTTAATTGCAGCAATGACAGGTTTTTTAATTTCATAAATCGTCTCAACTATTTTAGTTGACAAATCATATGTATTTTTTGCTCGTTCAGGACTACTCATAGCTGCCAATACAGAAATGTCACCGCCTGCCGACCATCCTGGACCTGCTCCGGTAATTATTAATGCTTGAATATCATTGTTTTTAGTTACTTCAGTACAAGCTTCCAGCAGATCAATAGATAATTGTCGGTTAATAGCATTAAGTTGTTCCGGGCGGTTAAAAGTTAAAATAGCTGCACCATTTTCCTTAACTTCTAAAATACAAGTTTCCCAGTTTTTAATCATAAATATTTTCCACCTTCCTACGAAAACTCCTCAAATGTCATAACACTTTAATTTGATATAATTCTATGTATTAACATTATAGACAAATTTATGTAAACGTCAAGTAAAAATGAACAAAAAAACCCTCTTCGTTCGCGATGGTAAGCGGAACTAGACAGGCATATTCTAGATCAACGGAAGAGATGGGAGGAGGGTCGTGAGATATAGTTGTTCGTAGGCATCCAGTTCTTTTTTTAGGGAATATTTTTCCTCTACCAGGCGGTGCGCGTTTTCACCCATCTGGCGGCGTAACTCACGATTTAGCATCAGTTTACGGGCGGCAGCAGCGAGATCATCCTGGTTATGCACATAGTAACCTTCCACACCATTTTCAATGATATTAATATTTCCCGGTACAGCCGTAAGCAGGCAAGGTTTTCCAAGGCTCATGGCTTCTAGAGCAGCCTGGGGTTGACCTTCGGCATGGGAGGTATTAAGCACTACGTCGCCGACAGATAACAGGCTGTACATCTGCCCGTGGGGAAATTCGCCGGGATATTTAACCCAGGGTAAATTATTTATACGCTTAAGGATGCGAGCGCTATATTTTTTGTCAATTATAGTACCAATAATTAGCAGGCGCAGGTGAGGAAATTCCGGTTGCAGTTTTTCCAAGGCATCTATAGCTAGTTCCAAATTTTTAACTGGTCGGATACCACTGGGCAGAAGGAAGACGAAGTCATTTTTATGTAATCCTAACTGATTGCGATTCGGGCCGTCCCCTTTTTCAAGGGATACTCCCTGGGGAATGGTTACCAGTTTATCGCAGTTTTCCGGATACAGTTCTTTAAATATAGTTCTAAAATAGTCGTCAAATATAACGATATGGCGAACGGCTTTTAATGTTTGGGCTATTACCGGTTCACGATTTAAAATCAGGTCATAGTTTACATCGGTTCCAGTTGTGGTCAGAAGCAGAGGCAGTCGGGTTATGTCGGGGAAGGCAGACAACACCCGGGCAAAATGAGTAATATTTAGCCCATGAGTTAGGGAGTAACGTTTATCCCTTATATCATTGACCAATATTTCCTTCCAATTGTCCAATTCCAGAGACAATAAGTCTATATTCCATCCCCGTCGGCTCAGGCCAACCTGTAGTCTTTCACTGGTAAGCTTATTACCGCGGGAGTTTTTATGAAAAGGGGTTATCATAAGAATTCTGTAATCAGATATCAGTTGCTGCATAAACGTGGCTATTAGCTCCTATAGCTTAATTTTTGCTTTATTTTAGCAAGGTAAAACATTCACTGTAATTACACCCGGCAGTCATTATCCCGCGATAGCGATTAAACCCCTTAATAGCTTCATCATATCGGCAGTATTCTAATTGGGAAAGATGCATTTGTAAAGCTGCCAGCTTTTGCTCCATGAATTCGCTGATATCCTCGCAATAGTATACCTCCTGGATAGGAGTCCATACCTCATAGCCCAGAATAGTAGTTACCCTCCATGGTTGTAAACCGCATTCAGGGAAAAAGGGTGCCCCCGATCGCTGACAGGCTTCCATCAAGAGGAGATGAGTTACCTGGTGATCCCGGTTGCCGTCCTGGCTATGAGGAATATATACGATATCTGGCTTAATATCCCTTATGATACTAGTAATTCTTATAAGGTTTTCTGTATTAAACTCAATATAGCCATCGGCTATGCGTAAAAAAATTAAGTTGCTTACCCCCAAATGGTTAGCAGCCTTACTGGCTTCTTCCTCCCTTAGAGCAGCTAATTCTTCCTTGGAATATTGTATCCCCCCGGCATCTCCTGAGGTCATATACATAATGGTAACCTGGTTACCGGCTTTACAGCGTTTAGCAATACTACCTCCACAGCCGATAATATCATCATCCGGATGAGGAGCTACAATAAGAACGTGCTGCACTTGTCTACCTACCTTTCATCTGGCTTTTGGTTAAGATTTTAACACAA
>CAZUFR010000151.1:0-3897 GCA_964619655.1 uncultured Syntrophomonas sp.
CGCTCGACCATAGCTTTAATAAAGAAATCTGCAATCTCAGGGTTTTTGGGCAGTAAGGGGCCGTGCAGGTAGGTACCAATAAGGTTTTTGTAGACCAGGCCTTCGTAGCCATCTTCCCCATTGTTGCCAAAACCTTTGATTACCTGACCAAAAGGCTGCAGGTTTTTATCTTCAAAATAAGTACATCCGTAGTGGTTTTCAAAACCGACTATCGTCGATTCTTTTTCGGTTACATTGCTACTCAGGATTATATTGCCGGTTAGCCGTTTCTTTGCTTTCCGGGTGCTAAAATTAAATACGCCCAGGCCATCAATAATTTTCTCAGCAGCATCCATATAAGAACGACCTAGCAGCTGGTAAGCAGTATCGATAAATAACATGGGAAGTCCATTTTCCATGGCCTCCCGTAAATCTGCTGCTTTAGAGATTAAATCCTTATAGATTAGTTTTACTTCACGGTCTGAGCCACCCCCCATGAAAATCATGTCAATGTTATGGTAGTCCAGCTTACTCTCAAAAGAAACTTCATATATATAAGATTCATGTCCATACCACTGCAATCGTTTTTTCAGGCAAAGAAGGTTACCCCGATCACCATAAAGGTTCATCAAATCAGGATACATATGAGCTATTTTAAATTCTGCCATCGTTCATCCTCCAAAGATTTTCCCATGTGCATGGTGACAGGGGGACGGGGTTATTGACACACCTTAAGGTGTGTCAATAACCCCGTCCCCCTGTCATCCCTACACTCAGACTCCGTTTCTGTAGTTCTAATAGTATTTTACGGCATTCAAATAAAGCGGAATAGGTGCTTAAAAGATACGTTACTTCTCCCTCGACACTGGTTATATATTCTATGGCTTCTTTCAGATTAGTCATAATTTCGAGTCTTTCCACCGGATAACCGGCATATTTTACCCGCAAAGCCATATCACCACTGCGCAACCCGGAACAAACAATGTGCTTTATCTGGTCTTGCTCTTCCTCGATTACATCAATATCAGCATCCCAAATCCAGGATATATCCCGGCCATCGCCATCATTGTCATTAAGGGCAAAGAATAGGTTTTTATAGGCATGGTCCTGGATTACGGTGGTGAGGCTTTGATTTAAACCGGTAGGGTTTTTAACCAAAATTAATATGGCAGGACGGCCGTTTATATGGAAAGTCTCCATTCTTCCGGCCTGAGGCTGATAGGGGGCAATTGCTTCTTGTATCTGCTGCCCATTTATCCCCAGCATCCGAGCCGCAGCTACGGCCGCAAGTACGTTATAGGCGTTATAAAATCCCTGGTAAGGGCTATTTATTTTCAAATCATCAACCATAAGTTCAATGGTCGGGTCCATTACTAAATTATGCCCGGTAAAATTCGGTTCCGGGTTATGATTATTGCATCCCGGGCAGTTAAACTTACCCAGGCCGGCATAATGGTAGCGCTGGTATTTTAGTTCCTGTCCGCAGATAACACAGTACCGTCCTTCCCTACTTTCGCGGCTATGATAGCTATCATAACTGGTAGCAGTAAAACCAAAATAATAAGGATTCGCCGAGGTGAGTTCGTAAAAATGGGCAGTGAGCGGGTCATCAGCATTAAGGAGCAGGTCAATCTCCCGATTATTAACCGCATCTTTTATCATTTTAATGATATTATCCAGTTCCCCAAAACGGTCTAACTGGTCGCTAAAAAAGTTGGTAATTAAAAACAGACTGGGTTTTAGTTCCTTTAGCAGCAGCGGTACGTTGGCTTCATCAGTTTCCAATAAGGCATAATCGAACTGTTTGCGGCTAATTAAACCGGATTTTTCTATAAAGGCGGTAGTTATCCCGGCAATCATATTAGCCCCACTCTCATTATGTATAAATGCAGCACCAGTTTCGCTTATTATTCGTGCTAGCATGTTAGTGGTAGTGGTTTTACCGTTGGTACCAGTAATTACTATGATTTTGCCTTTAATCTGCAGGCCCAGTTCTTTTAGTATAGACGGGTAAATGCGGCGGGCGATTTTACCGGGGAAATTACTCCCTTGATTTCCCAATAAACGGCTTATTATAATAAAAGTTTTACCAACTAATAGAGCCAATATTAAGCGAATTCGATTCATCAGTGTCTCCTTTAGGAACCAAATCTTCCAATCAGGTCTTTTACCCGGATACGGCGGCGCCGGTTCCTAATATCCAGCTGCAGATAAAGTTCTTCCAATTTGCGGGCCATATTTTGGGAAGAAAGGCTGTCTGCCTTTAGCAGAGCATTCTGGCTAAAGCTCCTATAAGTTTCTTTATCTTCCAGCAGTTTACCTATGGCCTGGGAAAATTCCGGAATAGAACAGGGGGTAAGATACCCATTGATTCCGTCATCGACCATATCCTGAACCCCATAAGCCCGTACTGCAACTACCGGTAAACCTGCTGCCATAGCCTCAATCAGAACTAATCCCTGAGTTTCAGTTACCGATGAAAAGACGAATAAATCAGCTGAGTAGTAGACATTTACCAGGGTGTCAAATGGCAGGGCCCCGGTGAAAATGACATCCTGCTCCAGGTTTAAGCCCAGCTCTTGTGCTTGTTTCTTAAGTTGTTCCTCCATAGGCCCCTGAGCCGTTAAGACCAGACTAGTATCAGGTGTCTGCCTATGTATTTGGTTAAATGCATCCAGTAGAAAGTCTAAATTTTTTTCTTTAGTCAAACGCCCCACAAATAACAATATCCGGTTCTCTTCCGGGATATCATAATGTTTTCGCAACCATTGACGATCTCCCTGGTTGAATTTTTCTAAGGGAACACCGGTGGGTATTACTGACCGGGGAGTTTTAATGTTTAACTCGGTTAAAATAGTCTCAACTTCCCGGCTGGGAACGACTATATGATCGCACTGGTTGCAGAAGTTTTTACTGTATTTAATGGTAACGTCCCGGGCTAAATCCTGGGCAACGGGAACATAATGAACATACTGGTCATACAGGGTATGATAAGTAAAAACTATGGGTATATCATACCTGCGGGCATAATGCAGCCCTACTCTGCCCATGGTAAAGGGAGAGTGAACATGAATTATATCCAGATCCAATCGTTTGAGCAGGCTATTCATTCCCGGAAATATCGGAATCGCCAGGGTGTAGTCAGGATTGGTAGGTGAAGGTACCGAGTAGTATCGGTATACACCATCTTCGTTTTCGCTATATCCGGGATAACTAGGGGCAAAAATATAAATCTGGTGCCCCAATTTTTCAAGTTCTTCTCTGAAAGTACAAATGGAAGTGACAACACCGCTGGTGTAGGGCTTATAACTATCAGTAAAAATTCCAATTTTCAATGCGGCTTGCCTCCTTTATTACTAATTGATTCCTAAAATCAATATATACCGTGAAAATTATTTTATCAATACAGTATTATCCAGATGATGAGCCGTCGCCACTTTCAAAATACTCGTAGCCGGCTACCTGGAAGGTTTCACCCCGGTCCGACATATCTCCGGCTATAAGCACGTCTTCTTCAGCTGGGCGGCGAAAGCTATCTTGACGTTGCTGAGCACAGCCGGCACAGAGGGTAGTATTAACCATTCTATTCAGGCGACCCGCTTCGATGGTCTGCCCACACACCTCACAAACTCCGTACCTTCCCTGCTCATATTTGTCTAATGCATCATGGACTTTTTCCAGTTCCAGTTCCATTAACTCCAAAATTCCGCTGTCTTTTTCCCTTTCGTATACCTCCGAGCCAATATCAGCCGGATGCTGGTCATAAAGGGAGAGTTCGTCGGTAGTCTCTGCCAGGGGAGTCATCAGTCTTTCCCGTAGGGTACCGGTCATTTGTTCCAGTTCTTGTTTTCGGGCCAATAAACGGTTGTATGGGTCCACAAAGCAACACCTCTTCTTCTTTTTGTGGTTCCCCTCCCC
>CAZUFR010000152.1:0-3848 GCA_964619655.1 uncultured Syntrophomonas sp.
CTCCATGTTTTTTTGTACCGGGCAGCCCAGGTGACGGTAGGCGTGTTCAGTAGCTATCCGTCCCCGAGGGGTTTTTTGGATAAAGCCGAGCTTTAATAAATATGGTTCATAAACATCGGTTAAAGTATCGTTTTCTTCCGATACTGCAGCCGATAAAGTCTCCAGCCCTACCGGACCTCCGCCAAATTTATAAATAATTGCCTCCAAAATCATGCGGTCCATATTATCTAATCCATATTCGTCAATATCCAACATCGTCAGAGCTTGCCCGGCAACTTCCATGTCAATGGTACCATCCGCTTTGACCAAGGCATAATCACGTACCCTTTTAAGCAACCGATTAGCCACCCGGGGGGTTCCCCGCGACCGTTTACCAATAGCTCGGGCGCCGGCTTCATCTATAGTCAAACCTAGTATTCCCGCAGCCCGGAGAATAATATTACTTAAGTCCTCAACTGAATAAAAATCCAGACGGCAGTTTATTCCGAAACGATCCCGCAAGGGAGAGCTTAACAGTCCTGGTCGAGTAGTAGCTCCAATTAAGGTAAATGGAGGCAAATCTAATCTCAAGGTACGAGCTGCCGGCCCTTTTCCTATGATTATATCAATGGCATAATCCTCCATAGCCGGGTACATAACCTCTTCTACACTACGATTTAACCGGTGAATTTCATCTATAAAAAGAATTTCCCCTACTTCCAGGTTAGTTAATATAGCAGCCAGGTCACCCGGACGTTCGATAGCCGGACCGGAGGTCTTGCGTATGGGTTTACCCAGTTCAGCGGCTACAATACTGGCCAGGGTAGTCTTGCCCAAACCGGGAGGCCCACTTAAAAGCACATGGTCCAGGCTTTCGCCCCTTTCCCGGGCAGCAGCAATAAAAATACTTATGTTTTCTTTGACCCGCTCCTGACCTATGTAATCTGCCAGCCTTAAAGGCCGGATAGAAGTATCAGCAATATCGTCCTCTTCCTGCCACTGAGATGATATTATCCTGTCATCCTGCACTTTAAGCATCCCCAATCCCTATCTCTTCATCTGTATGTTACGAGCTTTAAGAATCTTTCTCAAATTTTGTTCTACACTACCGTCCAGCTCCCCTCGGCCCTGCATCTCCAGAACCAGAGGATAAATCTCGCTGCGGCTATAACCAAGTGCTTCTAGAGCTTCTAAAACATCATCCATACTGTTATCATCCCCGCCAGGAATAACTGTAAGTTGTTCACTGCCTATTTTGTCTTTGAGTTCGAAAATCAAGCGACTGGCCGTTTTTTTTCCCACACCTGGAATTTTAATGAGCAGCTTTTCATCCTGGCTGGCAATAGCCTGATAAAAACCGAGCGGGTCAATAAAATCGAGAACATTAACTGCTCCTTTAGGTCCCATACCGGAAACCCCCAGCAACAGCTTAAATAACTTTAAGTCTTCTTTTTGGGCAAAACCATACAGTTTAAACTCATTCTCCAGTACCTGCAAATGAGTATATAACAGCACTATCTCGCCCCGACCGGCTAATTTCACAATAGACCGGGGCGGCATAGTTATTTCAAAACCTACCCCATTAACATCAACTATTACCGAATCATCATTCTGCTCAACCAGAGAGCCTTTAATAAGTGAAATCATATGTATCTTTCTCCCTGCATATATCACATATATCATACCTGAAAAATTCATCTTATGGATATAATTTGTGAGGGGGGAAATTAACCCTGCAATTCCTCCAGGCGATTGGAATGCAGACAGCAAATTGCAATAGCTAAGGCGTCTGCGGCATCATCAGGACGGGGCATTTCCTTCATACCCAGTATCCGTTGAACCATTAATTGAACCTGTCTCTTATCCGCATTGCCATAACCTACCACTGCCTGTTTAACCTGTAAGGGAGTATACTCCAAGACTGGTAGACCAGCGGCGGCAGCTGTCATAAGAACTACACCACGGCTTTGCGCCACGCTGATTACAGTTTTCGAGTTACGGTTATAAAAAATTTCTTCTACTGCTACTTTATCAGGAAGATATTCTTGTAGTAACTGCTCTAATTGAAGTTTAATTCGGTATAGCCGTAAAGGCATAGCCATTCCCGCTTCAGTTTTTATAGTACCGTAAGCGACCATTTTTTCTCTTCCCGCCTGGTAGTCTACTACCCCGTAACCGGTGGTAGCTGTCCCTGGATCGATGCCTAAAATACGCATTTTTACGCCTGCCTTATGAAATATTCCTCTTATATATTACTTGAAATAATGGTCAACTACTATGCATGCGTAAAAAATCCGTCTAATCCCACCCCCACTTCTCAGCTCTAAATTTCCACTTCCAACCTCCCACTTCCCACTTCTCAATGCCCAGTTCTACAAATACTCATCAAAGTTTTCCAGGGCATCATTTAAGGCATTTTTATCTTTAAACTCGTATTTACCTGCCCTAATATCTTGCTGAATAGCAGCAGGTAATAAGTCCATACGAATTGCAGTAATCCGTTCCAGTATCTCTTCCTCTTCTACACCTCGATAAACTCCCACCCTTCCCTGATATTCTTTTAAACGGTAGCTTCTCTTGTCCTGGGGACAGAATTCGTCTATCTTTTGTTTAATCACCAGGGTATCTTCCTTCCAGTTAATTTGGTACCCCTGGTTTAAGCTATATTTGCGTTGTATGGAAATCAGGTCTTTTCCCAATAGGTCCCCACTGTGCTCAAATCCAGAAATAACAGTATGTCCGCATTTAGTATATTCTCTTTCATAGACGATGGGGGTGTTAGGAGTTACGGTTTTTTCTTCACAGCTGATCTCCAACACGGGCTTTTTCTCCTTGTTAATGTCATTATAAACGCCACTTACTATGAAACCGCATAAAACTCCGGCAACCATAACCATGCTAAAATAGGCCAGAATACGTCCGTTTTTCACTTTTCATCACCTCTTGACTATTATTTCCAGTAAGTTTCTACGATATACCTAGTCAAAAAGGCGGCTGATTAACGACAAATTGGTGTATTTGCCATTTTTAGACTTGCATAAAGGCTTTGCTTTTGATTTATAATATTCATGGAATAGTCAAATAAAAGTCAAAGGATTTCTGAATATTCAAACAATGCTTTTATTTATAGCTGTTAAAATAGGAGGCAGAATAGTGATGAAGAAAACGCTGGAGGAATCATTTTTAACTATCGAGCAGATGGGGTATGGTATTATTGATCCGATTTTAGCCCATTGGGAGGTAGAAGATACCCAAAAAGAAAAAATAGACTTATCAGATCCCAGAATTCATGGACAAAACAGCCCGATCTTATTCGATGATGTTTGGTTGGAGGAATACTACGAGTATGTTCAGCAAATGCTCAACAAAAATAAAGAACAAGAAAAATGGCAGGATTTAGTTGCCACTATAGAGGATTCTGTTAAAACGGAAGGACTGTGGGGACTAGATGTACCCCTCAAGATTGATGAGAAGGGACAAGTTGAAAAGGCTATTAAACATCGGGCAGAAGAAATCAAAGGCTATTCCATCCAAAATGCTTTTAAGGATTATGAAGAATGGCCCGACAAAACTGCAGATATCTTTTCCTGGCCGGAACCGGTTAGCCAGGTAAAAAGGGAAGATGTTGTGGTAGAACTACCTATTAAAATATATAGTCCTTACGGTAGGATAGTATTGTCCGGGACTATAACACCCGCATCGGGATATGGTAGCTCTAATGTAACAAATTTACTTGCTCATATACCAAAAAATATCGATACCCGAAATATAAAAGCCAGTGTAATTAACGGTGAATTGCTATTAGAATTACCGGGGTAGGCATAAATACGAAAAGGTGACGGAGGAACCGTCCCCTGTCACCTTTACTC
>CAZUFR010000153.1:0-3814 GCA_964619655.1 uncultured Syntrophomonas sp.
CTCCATCCCGGAACTTGAGCAAATCATTGGACAAGTTGTGGATGGAATATTCATTGAAAACTAGCTTTTCTACATCTTCCACCCGGCGGGCAAAAAAGGGCCGGGTGAAGTATTCCTGTGGGCCTTTTTCCCAGCCCATAAATATATCTACTTGACCGCTTTGCAGAAGCCGGGTAGCAATTTCTCTGATTTTTAAGGTTATATCTGTCATCTGGCATCCCTCAGCTTTCTGTTCGGTCCCAAACCTTTAACATCATCTACCAGTTTCTGCATGGTCTGTTGAAATTTTATCCCTTCCGCACCAGATATCCAGGCGGTCTGGTATCTTTCCGGCTCCACCCCGATATATTCTAAGAGGCTCTTCATAATCGTGTGGCGGCGGCGGTTGTAATAATTGCCACTACCATAGTGGCATTCGCCCGGGTGTCACCCGGATAATAGTACCCCGTCTGCTCCCCGGTTAAAGGCCCGCATTACCAGCATGGGATCCATGCGGCCCGAGCAGGGGGTGCGGATAATCCTGACATCAGCAGGGTATTCCAGATGGTTTAAACCAGCCAGGTCAGCCGCCGCATAGGTACACCAGTTGCAGGCAAAAACAATTATCCGGGGCTGCCAGCCTGTTTTTTCTATAGACATAAAGCATCCACCTCCGCTACCAGTTGTTCATCGGTAAAGCCCTTGGTATTCAAGGCTGCAGTCCGGCAAGCCGGAACACAGGCTCCGCATCCCTGGCAAAGGCTGCTGTTGACCACGGCTACGTTACGCTTAATAGGCCCGTGATGCCCCCGCTCCTGAATTTCCTCCAGGGATATGGCATTGTATGGACAAATGGGAACACAAAGCCCACAACCCGAGCATTTGTTGATGTCAACTTCCGATACCATAGGCTCAGTAGCCAGCTCCGTCTTGGCCAGCAATCCTAAAACCTTGGCTGCAGCTGCACCAGCCTGGGCTACCGTATCTGGTATATCTTTGGGTCCCTGGCAGGTCCCGGCCAGGAATACTCCGGCGGCAAAAGTTTCCACTGGTTGTAGTTTGGGATGAGCTTCCTGGAAGAAACCGTCCTTATCCATGGAAAAACCAATAGTCCGAGCCAGCTCGTCTGACCCGACAGCAGGAACCATGGCAGTAGCCAGTACCACCATATCGGCTTCTACTTCCACCGGACGACCCAGCAGGGTGTCTTCTGACTTTAACACCAATCGGTCTCCCCGGGGGTAGATTTTACTTACCCGCCCCCTGATATACCGAGCCCCGGCATTAAGGGCACGCTGGTAAAATTCCTCGTAGTTCTTTCCCGCAGTACGTACGTCCATATAAAAGACATAGGCTTCACTGTCCGCTATTTTATCCTTTACCTGATAAGCATGCTTGGCAGTGTACATACAGCAGGCCCGGGAACAGTAGCTTTTACCTTTGGTATCGTCTCTTGAGCCTACGCATTTGATAAAGGCTACGCTTTTTGGCTCTTTACCATCCGATGGCCGCCTAATTTTGCCTCCGGTGGGTCCTCCGGCACTAACCAGCCGTTCAAAATGTAAGCCGCTGATTACGTCCGGGTATTTGCCGTAGCCGTATTCTCCGTAAGCTTCTTCCCAGTTAAACTGGTCATAGCCGGTAGCCATTACTATGGCTCCCACTTCTTTATTAACAAACTCTTCCTTGTCATCAAACTTTATGGCCTTGGTAGGGCATACCTTCTCGCAAACACCGCACTTGCCTTTGGTCAGCTTAGTGCAGTGCTCTGCATCTATATAGGGTTTGCCCGGTACCGCCTGGGGATAAACCTTATGAATTGAGGTCCGCAGTCCCAGACCCAGTTCAAACTCGTCTTTAATCTTTTTGGTAGGGCATTTTTCTATGCAAGTACCACAACCGGTACAGAGATCCCAGTCCACATATTTGGGTTTTTTCTTGACAGTTACGTTAAAATTGCCAATATAACCGGTAACCCTGGTTACCTCAGCATAGGTTATAAGTTCAATGTTAGGGTGCTGCGCCACAGCAACCATCTTGGGGGTGCCTATTCAGGCGGCGCAGTCCATGGTGGGAAAGGTCTTATCCAGTTGGGTCATTTTACCCCCAATACTGGCCTCCCTTTCCACCAGTATTACCTGGTAGCCACCTTCGGCAATGTCTAATGCTGCCTGCATTCCCGCTATGCCGCCTCCTATTACCAGGGCCTTCCTGGTAACGGGAATGGTGGAAATTTGCAAAGGCTGATTGCGCAAAACTTTGCTAACCCCCATTTTAACCAGGTCTATAGCCTTGCGAGTAGCCTGTTCCCGATCCGGATGCACCCAGGAATCCTGTTCCCGGATGTTAACCATCTCAAATAAATAGGGGTTAATGCCTCCTGCTTCGACGGCTCTACGAAATGTCTTTTCGTGCATGCGGGGTGAGCAGGATGCTACTACCACCTGTTCCAGCTTTTGCTCTTCGATGGATTTCCTGATTAGTTCCTGCCCGGGATCGGAGCACATATATTTATAAGTAGTTGCAAAGGCAACTCCGGGGAATTTACTGGCTTCCTCGGCAACCCGGGCCGTATCTACTACGGAAGCTATGTTGGTTCCGCATTCACATACGAATACCCCCACCCGTTTGCTCATCTTTCTCCCTCCTTAAATAAGTTGAAAATATAATAGACGCGGGAATAGACACAGATTACACAGACCCTTCGGGCACAGATTAACACTGACTAATTATTAATTAATAATTTTAAAGGATAGAAAAAACTTAAGCTTTTGCTACGAATTAAGGGGCAAAATAGCTAGACAACTTCCCACTTATTGTAACGGAAACTTTAGTTTACGTTGGGAAACGAAACTTCCCCTATCTGCAAAATAGATGCAGTCATTTTCATCCGTATATATTACGGGAATGGACCTTTTGACGTATGCCACATTTAATTCATTTTTTTACTAACCTTGCATGTATGCCGAGCATACATAACAAGTATGAAAATTGAAGTTAGATTTAGTTAAATTCTAAAAAAATTATCTGTGTTAATCCTTAGAAATCTGTGTTATCTGTGTCCATTCCTGGAATTCTTACTTGTCTTTTTCTCTCTTCTTTAGTTCTCCGGTGACGAAGGCGTCGGCGGCTTTGGCCGCTTTTTCTTTATCGGTCACCATTAGCTCGGCTAACCGGGCGGTTTTTTTCTCGTCCCCGCTTATTACTTCAACCAATACTTTTGCCCTTTCCTCATCTTCGATTAGACGGGCTGCCATTTTATCCGGGTTTTTGTTAAATCCTTTAATCATGGCATCTATCTTTTTCTGCAAGGCTTCGGCGTCTTCACCGGCAGCAGATTCTCCATTACTTTCTTCCGACTCGGCTTTAGCAGCTTTTTTAACCTGCTTGGGTTCTGCTGCTTCCATTTCAGCCGCCCGGGCAGGAAGGGATTCCAAATAGCTTATAGCTTCAACAAAGTGTTTCCCAACGCCTACCTCTGCCGGACTGGCACCGCCCGCTATGGCCACCAGTTCGGTTACATAGTAAATCGGCAGGTTTAGTTTTTCCTTAAACATCTTCTCGGCCCCAGCCTGGCGCATGTCCAGGTTGAGCATACAGAGCGGACAGGCGGTAACCAGGCACTCAGCTCCGGCAGCTTTGGCATTGGCAATTATCTCATAAATCATTTTGGCCCCTATTTCCGGCCTGGAAGTGGCCAGGGCGGCTCCGCAGCATTCTACTTTATAAGGCCATTCTACGGTTTGGGCCCCCAAAGCACGCACTATTCGATCCATACTTTGCGGGTCTTCGGTATCGTCAAAGCCGGTATGTTCAGCCGGTCTCACCAGCAAAC
>CAZUFR010000154.1:0-3810 GCA_964619655.1 uncultured Syntrophomonas sp.
GGACGTCTATACTATTCATGGGTCACAAACTGTTCCCGAGGCGGAAATTAAGATAGTAGGCAGGTAATTGGGAAATAGGGTGCCGGTAGCAGTGGGGAGAGGTATTGCAATAAATAGTGGTAACCCGGAGTAGCAAGGTTAATTATGAATTGAGAATTTTGAATTATGAATTAACGTAAGAATGCTTCGCATTCTCTATATTTTACTTTTCGGTATTATAAATATTATTAGGTGTCAGGGTATGTGCGTGAAACTTGGGAGGTAAGTTTAGTTTTTGGAAAATATTATTGAAATTCGCCATCTACAGAAATATTTCGGAGAAAACGAAGTTTTAAAAGACATTAACTTTTCGGTAAGCAAGGGAGAAGTTGTTTGCATCATTGGCTCCAGCGGTTCAGGAAAATCCACTCTTTTACGCTGCTTAAATCTCCTGGAGCAGCCAACCAGCGGGGAAATTTTATATCATGGCCAGAATATTCTGGAGCATGATATGAGTAACGCCGTCTACCGCGCCAAAATGGGTATGGTTTTTCAGCAGTTTAATCTGTTTAACAATCTGAGTGTGTTGGAAAATTGCACCGTCGGTCAGATTAAGGTGTTGAAACGAAGTGCCAAAGAAGCAAAGAAAACGGCGATGGAGTATCTGGAACTGGTAGGTATGTCCGGATTTATTGACGCCCGGCCCCATCAAATATCGGGCGGCCAAAAGCAGCGGGTGGCCATTGCCCGGGCCCTGTCAATGGAACCGGAAGCACTGCTGTTCGATGAGCCTACCAGTGCCCTGGACCCGGAGATGGTGGGTGAGGTGCTCAAAGTAATGAAGAGCCTGGCCGGAAGCGGACTTACCATGCTGGTGGTTACGCACGAAATGGCATTTGCCCGTGATGTAGCTCACCGGGTGGTGTTTATGGATGGTGGCGTAATTGCCGAAGAGGACACTCCAGAGGTTATATTTAATAATCCCAACAACGAAAGAACCCGCATTTTCCTAAAAAGGATACTTGACAATTAACGTGCTGTGGGGACGGTCCTTTTGACACGTTTTGTTGAGTAACCAGCTATGACCGGCTACCCCACCATTAATGAAAATAGAGATCAACCGATTCCAAAACTTTTTGACGCAGATTTACGCAGATTTCTTTTCCTTAAATTATTATCAGCGTTAATCATAGATATCAGCTTCCTTCTGCGTCTAAATATAAAATAATTCAGTGTGCAAATTTTTAAGGACTGGGGAGGTGCGGATAAATGGCAGCCGAATTACGCCGGGATTTGGTACGGGATAACTGGGTAGTTATTGCTACAGATAGGGCTCTAAAGCCCAATGATTTTCCTATCAATAAGGGCTGGGAAAATACTCGCAAAACCGGCCAGAATTTTTGCCCTTTTTGTGAGGGTAATGAATCTTACACCACAGATGAAATTGCGGCTTACCGGGATAACAATACCCTCCCTAACACACCTGGATGGATTGTCCGTACTATTCCTAATAAATTTTCTGCTTTTAAACTGGAAGGAGAACTGGAGTTAAAATACTCCGGAGTTTTTGAAAGCTGTAACGGTCTTGGTCAGCATGAGGTAGTAGTGGAAACTCCAGAACACGGAGTAGAATTCCACCAGCTGTCGGCGGAGCAGATTAAACAGATTTACTTGATGCTGCAGCAGCGTTACCGTGAACTGGCCGGCGATCCCCGCATAAAGTATATTCAGATATATAAGAACCGGGGATTATTTGCCGGGGCTTCCCTGGAGCACAGCCACAGCCAAATTCTGGCCCTTCCCAATGTACCCCACGAAAATCAGGGGTTAAGCAAGTACTACCAGCAGCATGGAAAATGTCTTATTTGCGCCACAGAAGAAGCGGAAAGGGAAAGCCGGCAGCGGCTAATCTACGAGAGTGAGCATTTTCAGCTTATTTGCCCCTATGCTTCTCGTTTTTCCTATGAGACCTGGATCATTCCCCGGCGTCACTCCGAACATTTTGCCGATATAAATGATGAGGAATTAAACGATCTGGTAGCAATAATTAAGATATTTATCCCCGCCATGCTTGATTGTCTGAACGATCCCTCCTATAATATGGTGATAAACACCGCACCGGTCAATCAGGGTTTCACTGCTGATCATCACTGGTATATGGAGATAACACCGCGCTTGATAGTAACGGCTGCTGTGGAATTTGCCACTGGTTTTTATATGAACCCGGTTGCCCCGGAAATATCAGCCGCGATACTGCGGGAAAAAACCCTGCAGTATTTAAAATAAGGGCAAACAGGAGAACTGCTCCTTGACACACCAGCCACTATGGTGCGGAAAAATTGCGTAAGGAAGCAAAAAGAACTGCGTGTGCTCTTTAGGGTATCTCCTTTGCTTACGCTTATTAGGTGGCATCAAAATGCAAGGCAAGAACCGTCCCCACTTGCTTGAAAACGTGTCAAAAGGACCGTCCCCGCAACACACTTTGGAGGTGAGTATGTTCAGTTTTCTTTATCCCCGGATATATATTGATTCTATTCTGGATATACCCCTAACCCAATTACGGAAATTAAATATAAAGGCTTTTATTCTGGACCTGGACAACACGGTTACCGAATGGAACAGTAACGAGATTCGAGAAGAAGTAAGCCAGTGGTTTACTATGATTAAACAGGAAGGGTTTAAAGCTTGTATCCTATCCAATAATGGGGAACAAAGGGTACTGGCAGTTGCGCAAAGCCTGGATATACCTTATGTGCACCGTGCACAAAAACCGCGTCGGGGAGGGTATTACCGGGCTATGTCAATTATGGAGGTTAGTCCCTCAGAAACTGCAGTTATAGGTGACCAGATATTTACTGATGTACTGGGGGGGAACCGGGCCGGATTATTTACCATACTCGTTAAACCTATAAACCGGAGAGAATTTATGGGAACCAAGATATCTCGGAGCATGGAGTTTTTTGTTTTACGGCGACTACGCCGGAAAATAAAAGCGGGGAAATTCCCCGAAATATGACAGTATAACTAGCTTGCCAGTCTACAATTAAAATGCCATAATTTTAACCACTAGGAATATGTCCGGGGACAGGCACCGGACTTATTGGACATATTGCTTAAAGGCATTCGCTTAAAGTTATAAAGGACTGGTATAAATGCGTATAAATCCTGACACCCAATACCTGGGTTTATTCGGAAACCCGGTTGTCCTTAGCCTATCACCACTGCTGCATAATTATATCCTGCAGAAAATGTGCTGCAACTTTATTTACCTGCCTTTTGCTATTTCCGGAGAACAATTAAAAGATGCGGTAAATGCTATTCGCAGCTTAAATTTTAGAGGGGTTAATGTCACCATACCGCATAAGGAAGCCGTAATCCCCTACCTGGATGATATTTCCCCTGAGGCCGCTGCCTGTGGGGCAGTTAATGTTATTTGTAATGAAAACGGGCGCTTACGGGGTTATAACACTGATGGAGCCGGTTTTATTGCTTCACTGCAGGAAGCAGAATTTCCCCTGCAGGGGAAAGCCTTATTTATTGGTGCCGGGGGAGCAGCTCGTTCACTGGCCGTTTCTCTGGCTGCCCACGGCATGTCTGAATTAGCCTTTATTGATATTGATCTGCCGCGGGCCCAGGCTCTGGCAAGTTCTCTGCCTTTGGATATACCTGCAGGAGCCCACCTGATGAGTGAAGAGAAATTTACGAAACTGGCCGGTTCCAGTAATATTATTATCAACTGTACCCCGGTAGGGATGTATCCTAATACCGATAAATCTCCGGTGACTACTCTGGAAATGCTGCAACCGGAAACTGTAGTTTGCGATATTATTT
>CAZUFR010000155.1:0-3748 GCA_964619655.1 uncultured Syntrophomonas sp.
GGGTATTATTTTTATAATAGTAACAAGTGTTGCAGGACTAATTTGCTCAGGCCACTGGCCTGAGTATATTTGTATATAGACACAGAGCTTGGCTAATGTGATAAGGTTGTACTGCTGGGAGGTAAGTAATGGGAAGAATTAAGATCACCGACACCAGTTTAAGGGATGGGCACCAGAGCCTGTGGGCTACCAGGATGACTACTGAAGATATGCTTCCTGTACTTCATAACATGGATAATGCAGGATATTACTCACTGGAAGTATGGGGTGGTGCTACCTTTGATGTGTGTATCCGCTATCTTAACGAGGATCCCTGGGAAAGGCTTAGAACCATCCGCCAGGAAGTAAAGAATACTAAACTGCAAATGCTCTTAAGGGGACAATCACTGGTTGGTTACAATCATTATCCCGATGATGTAGTAGAAAAATTTGTGGAGAAAGCAGCAGAAAACGGTATAGATATCTTCCGGGCCTTCGATGCCCTGAATGATATTCGCAACCTGGAAACCTGTATGAAGGCTATTAAAAAGACGGGTAAACATGCCCAGCCGTGTGTGGTGTATACTATTAGCCCGGTTCATTCGGTACAACACTTTGTAGATACCGCTCTGCGCCTGAGAGATATGGGGGCAGATTCCCTTTGTATCAAGGATATGGCGGGATTGCTTTCGCCTTATGCTTCCTATGAACTGGTGCAGGCCTTAAAGGCTAATCTGGATTTGCCTATTCAGCTGCATACCCATTATATAGGCGGTTTGGCTATTGCCACTCTGATCAAGGCGATCGAGGCGGGAGTAGATATTGTTGACACCGCCAGTGTGCCGATGGCTTTTGGTTCTTCTCAGCCACCGGTAGAGACCATTGTTCGTGCCCTGCAGGGTACAGAATGGGATACTGGTATGGAGCTGCATAAGCTCTTTGGAATTGCTAATCACTTTGAACAGCTACGTAAACATAAGGGGTTTGAACGTGGGGTTACCCGGATTTCTGATATGAAGGTATTTGAACACCAGGTACCAGGTGGAATGATTTCTAATTTTCATGCCCAACTGGAACAACAGAAGGCTTCCCACCGTATTGATGAAGTTCTGGAGGAGATACCCCGGGTAAGGGAAGATATGGGCTATCCACCGCTGGTTACTCCTACCAGCCAGATTATAGGAATTCAGGCGGTATTGAATGTTTTAATGGGGGAAAGATACAAGCTATGTCCAGGAGAGGTCAAAGATTATGTGCGAGGTTATTATGGCAAGCCACCGGTACCCATTAAGGAAGAGATAAGCGGAATAATCATTGGGGATGAACCGATAATCCAGGTTAGACCGGCCGATTTGCTTGAGCCTGGTTTGGAAAGGGCGCGCCAGGAGGTAGCCCATTGGAGTGATAAAGAGGAAGATATTTTAACCTATGCTCTCTTCCCTCAGGTAGCAACCAAGTTTTTTGAGTATCGGGAAGGGAGAATCCATGAAGATATTCCCCAGATTTCATCCTGTGACGAACTGGGAGAGGAACTTCAGGATGAACAGCAGCCGGTGGTTAAAATGCCGTCAGCTCGGGTAATTGAGATGCAAAGCAGGGGAGACAGTGAAATGAATATCGATGAAATAAGAGAATTGATTTTAATGTTGGATAAAACCAGCATTGCGGAACTGGAACTGCAAAGAGATGATTGTAAACTTAGCCTGCGTAAATCGGTTTCCACCGGGCAGGATAAAACAGAAATCAGCAGCAGTTCTAGCAGCTCGGTTTCTCGGGAAGAAAATGCGCCGGTCACCGGAGAAAATATTGCCGAAGTAGTAGCCCCTATGGTAGGTACTTTTTATGCTGCTCCGGCTCCGGATGCTCCTGCTTTTGTTAAGCTGGGAGACCGTGTGGCTCCGGGCCAGACGCTCTGTATTCTGGAAGCTATGAAGCTAATGAATGAAATTAAGTCTGAAGTTGCTGGAACCATAGTTGATATCCTGGTGGGGAATGCGGAACCGGTAGAATACGGCCAGACATTATTCCTGATAGAGAAAGACTAGGGGTGGTAGATTGTTTTCCAGAGTACTAATAGCCAATCGTGGTGAAATAGCTCTCCGGGTTATAAGAGCCTGCCGGGAATTAGGTATAAAAACGGTGGCGGTTTACTCAACCGCCGATAGTAATAGCCTGCATGTGCTAGCGGCAGATGAAAAGGTATGTATAGGTGGGCCACCGGCCCGGGAAAGTTATCTGAATATAGCCAATATAATAGCGGCAGCGCAGAACAAAGGGGTGGATGCGATTCACCCCGGTTATGGTTTTCTGGCTGAAAATCCTTATTTTGCTGAGCTGTGTGAAACTCATGGGATTAAGTTTATCGGGCCCCAACCTCAGGTTATTAAACTGATGGGAGATAAGGTCAAAGCCCGGGAAGTGGTAAGTAAAGCAGGAGTACCCCTGGTACCAGGCAGTAATGGAGCTGTAAATAGTTATGAAGAAGCAGTGGCGGTAGCCGGGGAGATAGGATACCCGGTAATGATAAAGGCTTCTGCCGGAGGTGGGGGTAAGGGAATGCGCCTGGCCCATGGCGAAGCTTCTTTAAAGGAATCTTTGGAAATGGCTCAGATGGAAGCAGGTGCGGCTTTTGATAATAGTGAGGTATATATCGAAAAGTACATAGAAGAACCTCGCCACATAGAGTTTCAGGTGTTAGGCGATGAACATGGCAACATTATTCATCTGGGAGAGAGGGACTGCTCCCTGCAGAGGCGTAACCAAAAGCTGCTGGAAGAGGCGCCTTCAACCTTCTTGGATGATGAACTGCGTGAGCGCATGGGTACAGTAGCAGTTAATGCAGCCAAAGCGGCCGGGTACTTCAGTGCTGGAACCGTAGAGTTTTTAGTAGACAAAAACCGCAATTTCTATTTTATTGAGATGAATACCCGTATACAGGTGGAACACCCGGTAACCGAGATGATAACCGGGGTAGATATAGTAAAAGAACAAATCAAGATTGCTGCCGGCCTACCTCTGCGCTATACCCAGGAGGATATTAAAATAAATGGCTGCGCTATGGAATGTCGGATAAATGCTGAAGATGCTGAAAATGACTTTCGCCCTTCACCGGGTACCGTAGGCCAATACCTGCTTCCCGGCGGGCCTGGAGTCAGGGTAGATTCTTCTATATATTCCAATTACACTATACCTCCTTACTATGATTCCATGGTAGCTAAGCTCATTGTCTGGGCTCCGGAACGACAGGAACTTATCAGCAGAATGAAAAGGGCTTTACACGAATTTAAGATTGAAAACATTGCCACTACCATACCTTTTCACCTTAAAGTACTGGATAATGCTTTCTTCAAGCGGGGAGAGGTATACACCAACTTTATCCAGAGAAGAATGAATATATAATACAAAATAGGCGCTAATTACATGGTTGTCTTGTAAATAACCTTAAACTGAGAACTTGACTGGTTATCTAAAGTGTGGAGTGAGGGGTTAGGGGTAAGGATACGCTTAGTCCTGTAAAATTTGCATAAGAATAGTAAGCAGATTCCTGAATAAGCTTGGGTGTTATTTGCTAAATCTCTTGAGCATGTTAAAATATCAAGTAAATAATAATATGGAGGTGGATAAGTATGGAAAACGCTAAACCGGAAATTAACAATGAGTTCGGAGCGATAAGAATTGCTGATGAAGTAGTATCTACGGTTGCTGGTCTGGCTGCAGCTGATGTTGAAGGCGTTGCTTCAATGAGTGGTGGTTGGAGTACCGACCTGGT
>CAZUFR010000156.1:0-1701 GCA_964619655.1 uncultured Syntrophomonas sp.
CTGTTACGTGGGGTGAAGAACCGTTTTGGTTCCACTGATGAAATAGGCCTGATGGAGATGAGCGGGCAGGGTCTGGTAGAGGTTTTAGACCCCTCCTATGTATTTCTTAGCTCAGCGCTACCTGACAGTAACGGTACTGCTATCACCGCCAGTTTCGAGGGGACCAGGCCGCTTCTAATTGAGGTTCAAGCCCTGGTTACCATGTCGGGTTCGGGTAATCCCCGGCGTATGGCATCGGGAATTGACCAGAATCGATTAGCCTTAATAATAGCTGTGTTGGAAAAAAAGACTGGTTATAATCTCAGTGCTAGCGATGTTTATCTTAAAGTAACCGGAGGGGTATTTCTAAAAGACCCATCAGTAGATTTAGGCATTGCAGCTGCTATTATATCCAGTTACCGGGAAAAAGTCCTTTCCCCGGACATGGTTTTTATGGGGGAATTAAGTTTAACTGGACAAATTCGGTCGGTACCTTTTTTAGATCTCAGGCTTAAAGAAGTTGACAAAATGGGTTATAAAAGGGTAGTAATACCAGGGAGTACCTACAGAAACCGGGCTTATAGCACCGATTTGGAAGTACTTGAGGTGAATACTATAGAAGAATTTACTGACTTAATCATGGAGGGATGAGCAGGTGGAAGATGCCTATCAGGAGCAGTTTAGGAAATCCCTGCAAATACTGGCCCCAGGTACTTTATTCAGGCTGGGTATAGAAAATATATTATTTGCTAATACTGGTGGCTTGATAGTTGTAGGAGATTCTCCAGAACTAATGTCTATAGTTAGTGGTGGTTTTCACATTAACTGTGAGTTTACGCCCGCCCGGCTCTATGAACTGGCAAAAATGGATGGAGCTATCATTACTAGTCATGATGCCGGGAAGATATTAATTGCTAATGCGCAATTAGACCCGGATCCTCATATGCGCTCCAATGAAACCGGAATACGTCATCGTACTGCTGAAAGGGTAGCCCGCCAGACTGGTGAGTTGGTAGTAGCTATATCCCAACGGCGCAAGGTTATCACTCTTTATCAGGGTAACATAGTATTTCGCCTGCGTGATCTGCCATCCATTTTGGTTAAGGCTAATCAGGCTCTGCAAACCCTGGAGAAATACCGCAATGTTATGATAAGAGAACTGCAGCACCTGGGGGGCCTGGAATTCGAAGATATGGTAACCGTATCCGAAGTATGTGAGGTGCTTAAACGCAGTATCAAAGTCTTAAAGGTTGCCAGTGAAATTGAACATTATATTGCTGAGCTGGGTAGTGAGGGGCGATTGGTAAAAATGCAATTGGACGAGATGATTGCCAATGTTGAAGATGAGGCCCTGCTTATCATTCAGGATTATTCCAATACTACGGAGAAATCATCCCATGAGTTGCTAGCCACCATGATGCGTTCATTTGAAGAGGATATTTCTGATTCGGTATTTATAGCCCGTTTACTTTCACTAGGGACTGCCAGCAGCCACCTGGATCAAATGGTTGCACCGCGGGGGTATCGGATGCTGCAAAAATTACCGCGAATTCCCACTTCCATTATAGATAATCTGGTTGAACGGTTTGGCCTCTTATCCCATGTTTTGCGAGCTAGCATAGAGGAATTAGACGAGGTTGAAGGTATAGGAGAAGTGAGAGCCCGATCTATTAAAAATGGCCTTAAACGTATGCAGGAGCAGCAATTGCTGGAATATATGGT
>CAZUFR010000156.1:1801-3734 GCA_964619655.1 uncultured Syntrophomonas sp.
TGGTATAATTATGCAACTCCTAAAGAAAAATAGTTAGTATGGAGGTGCATAAAATGCATACAAAGTTTAAATTTTCCAAACGGCTAGTTTTTTTAGCACTCATCTTTGGTTTTTGGGCAGCATATACGGTACAACCTTTCCTAAGCCTGGGATCATTATGGAATCTGACCCTGGGGATAGTGGCGGCAGTATTTTTTTATCTGGGCAGTGTCCTTATTATAAATTTGGCCCGCAAAAGTATTGCTTCTCTGAACCAGAGTTTGGATGCTGTGCCTACAGAAACGCTAATAGGGGGAACTTCCGGCTTATTCCTGGGTGTTTTGGTCGGAGTTTTAAGTACCTTTCCTCTTTCCCTCCTGGATGGAGTCGGGGACTTCTTAACCTTGGGAGTGTTTTTCTTTAGTGGTTTTTTGGGAGTAAAGATAGGGGTTCGTCGTGCTCCTGATCTAATTAAACTCCTACCCCGCTCTACTATGAGTAAGAAAAAAGCAGATAATCATTTAATAGCCCCGAAAGTACTGGACACCAGTGCTATAATTGATGGTCGTATCTATGACGTTTGTTTAAGTAACTTTCTGGAAGGTCAACTGGTGGTACCCACCTTTGTAATTGAAGAACTGCAGCATATAGCTGACTCTTCAGATAATATCAGGCGTAATAAGGGTAGGCGAGGACTGGACCTTTTGTCCAAAATGCAGAAACATAGCAACATAAAAATTGATATAATTGAAACAAATATACCTGAAGAGAAAGACGTGGATAGTAAACTGTTACGTCTTTGTAAGCAGATTAACGCCTGCATTATTACCAATGATTATAATCTTAACAAAGTAGCTGAGCTGCAGGGTATTAAGGTTCTTAACATAAATGAACTAACCAATGCGGTAAAAGTAATTGTCTACCCGGGCGAAACCATGCACATAGCCATTATCAAAGAGGGAAAAGAAGCCGGACAGGGAATAGGCTACCTGGAAGATGGAACTATGGTAGTAGTTGAGGATGCGTACCATGAAATCGGTAATGATCTGGAAGTCATGGTTACCAGTGTATTCCAGACTGCAGCCGGTCGCATGATTTTTACTCGTAAAGCACGGGAAGAAGTCCCTAGCAGCGTTAATCAGCACTTTCAGGAATCACAAGAGGTGAAAGTATATGGCTAACAACCTCCGGGTTGTTATAGCAGCTGCCGGGACCGGTAGCAGGATGAAAAGCAGAATCAATAAGCAGTACATGCTTTTAAACTCCCGACCCATTTTAAGTTACTCACTGGATATGTTTGAAAAGTACGAGGCCGTAGATGAAATAGTAATTGTGGCCCATCCCCGGGAAACTGAATACTGTGAAAAGGAAATAGTAAAAAAGTTTGGCTACCGTAAAGTTAAAAAAGTGATTCCTGGTGGAAAGCAGCGTCAAGACTCAGTATGGGCGGGGTTGTTGCAACTGAACTTGGATACCACCGATTATGTGGCTGTGCACGATGGTGCGCGGCCGCTTTTAACGTTAGACCTACTGGATGATTTGATTAAGGAGGCAGAGGAATGGGGGGCAGCTATTCCCGGTATTTACGCAAAGGACACCCTGAAAATGGTTGATCGGGACGGCTTTGTGGGTAATACCCTGGACCGATCCAGTACCGTATTTATTCAAACCCCCCAGGTTTTCCGCTTTAAAGAGATTTATCAGGCTTATGCAATGGCCCTGGAAGAAGGCTTTAAGAGTACTGATGATGCGGCTTTATTTGAAAAATATATTGGCCGGGTCAAGGTGGTTCCTGGTAATTATAACAATCTTAAAATAACCACCCCTGAAGACCTGATTATTGCGGAAGCCTTACTGAATAAGTAAGCGTAAAGGGGGAGAGGGTTATGCGTATTGGTAACGGATATGATGTGCATCGTCTACAACAGGGTCGGCGTTTGATTCTGGGAGGAGT
>CAZUFR010000157.1:0-3676 GCA_964619655.1 uncultured Syntrophomonas sp.
CATGTACGCTCAGATAAATGTCCAGTCTATTATTGAAGAAAGTCCCAATAGCATTGTTTTCCAAATGAATGATTGTCGGGTACAATCGGCCCGCAAGCGTAAAGGATTGGCAGATTATCCGTGTAAATCAGCAGGTTTAGTGGAGTACAGCCGTTTTGCCTGGGCGATAGATGAACGCATCCGCACTGAATGTATTGGCTGTCCACCGGATGAGCATCCCGATGATTGGTTTTGCGCCTGGCGTTTTGTCCTGGAGGAAGAAAATTAAACTTTAATTAAAAGCGGTATTTGGTTTCCAGAACCGAATACCGCTTTTTTGTCATCAGACCGTATGAATTTTAGCCACAATAAAGGGATTTCAACCTCTTTGCTTATTTCCCAAGAGAAAAATGATATACTTTGTCGTAGTTCTTTCCAATAGTAAGATCTACACATTTCTGATTGTTATTATACACTGCACTCCACTGGGTATTGTATATAATTCCCGTTTTCTCATCGGGTTCGTCAATCATTCGGGCTGCTTCTAACAGGTTCATTCCGTATTCTGCAGTTATTACCCCATCTTTTTCCTTCAAACCATTCATTACAATATTATAACGTTCCTGGCCAACTCCGAAGTTGTATTTTTCTCCGGGAGTTTGAAAGAAGTTGGTACAAACCTGATAGGTAGCTTCCGGTTTTAAAACCTGCATTTCATTATTTACATATTCAATAATTGCACTATTTCCCGCAGCATCGGTTATTTGATAGTGGAAACAGCTATTGGCAGAATCATGCATATCATATTCTTTAAGCATGGCAATAGCTTCGTCAACCGTAGCCGCTTTGTCCAATAACATTCTAATAGCCGTAGTGCTGTTAATGTTTATTTTTCCAGTTTCCTGTGTGGTAGGCGATGTATCGGGCAGTAATAGTACACCAACTGCCAGCCCTTTTTCATTTATTCCGTCTAATGGTACATATGGTCCCGCCAGGGCAAGAATTTTATCAAAAAACTGGTCTGGCAAATAATCATCGTTGTAGCCCAAAAAAGCTAGATTAACCATAGAGATGCTTTCATATCCATTATCCGGTTTTGTATGAATCAGCACTGCCGGCGAATAATCCATGTCAAAGTTTCTTCCGAAAATAAACTCTCCCCCTGGTGTAACTGCATTAAAAGTAGTGCAGCTCAATTTAGGTCCGGTGATTGTAATCGGAAGCCCCTTTAAAAGTTTCCCGGCTACAAATGCAATTAATTCTTCATCATTACTGGCACCCACCTTTAAGAACTCATCAAATCCATAGTCTCCGGCATATTCCATAGTATAAAACCCATAATCATCAACTTTTTCAATACTATTTACTGTCTTGATTTCGCTTCGGAATAAAAACCCTACTCCACCTATAAGAAGAATTACAATGGCTACAATATATAGCGAAACTTTCTTCCATGACAAGGTTTTTCTCTCTCTTGTGTCCATTTTTTAGCTCCCCCTGTATTTATTAAGAACTTACCTCATTCTATCTCATATTACAATATAATGTAATATACTTATTTATTAGCAATGATTTTTAAAGGAAAAATTACCTTTCTTGCAAGCAAAATACCTAAAATGGTGTATTATAGACAAAGAAATCAGCTAATTAAAGGAGTAATATTACATAATGGCGAAACTTACCAGAATTAAAAATCTAAAGGGTGATAACATGCAGAATAAACCCCCGGTCTTATTGCTGTTTATCCTGTTCAATATATTTTTCTTCTCATTCCTACTCGATACCACCGCAACTACCGGCATCATAAACACTGATAACGTAAACATTCGTTCCGGTCCCGATATAAATTATGGTGCTTTAGGCAGCTTGCAGCAGGGTAACCAGGTGGAAATCCTGGGTAGAGAAAATAACTGGTATCAGATAAAGACTGAGCAGTTTAATGGTTGGGTACGTAACGACCTTATTAATGTGCAAAAAGAATATCAAATACAAGTAACTGCTAACGAGGTAAATCTGCGTTCTGGTCCAGGTATTAATTATGATATTGTCGACTCGGTCAACCAGGGAGAAATATTTACCCTGCTGGATATTGCCGGTGACTGGTATCAGGTTAGAACCCCGGCTGGTTTACAGGCGTATATAAAGGCTGAATTTACTGAAACAACTGAAAAGGCAACTGTTGTTAATACTCCTGTAGCTGTTCCCGGCCAGCCAGCTTCCTCTGTCTTGACATCTATTAACCAGGTAGAAGTTATCTCAGGTAATGTCTACCTGCGCAGCGGTCCGGGCAGTAACTATGACCAAATGGGAAGTGTTTCTGAAGGCGATATTCTTTCCGTACTAGGTCAGGAGGGTGATTGGTACAAAATAAGGAAGAGCGATGGTAGCAGTGCTTATATAGCCGGATGGCTGGTTCAAAGCACCAATGTCGCTGTTCCTACTATGGCAACACCTAATAGTAACCCTACCCCTGTTATCACCCCGGCAACACCTAATAGCAACCCTACCGGGGTACCCCAGGTGATGCTTGATGGGCGTCAGTTGACCTTTGAAGTACCCCCGGTTATTGAAAAAGGCCGTACCTTGGTACCCCTGCGGGCAATATTTGAGGCCATGGGAGCCAGTGTAAACTGGGATAACAATACCCGCACCGTTACTTCAGTCAAGGGAACTACCACGGTAGTTTTACCTATTGGCTCCACTAGCCCAACGGTGAACGGGCAGGTTTGGCTTCTGGAGGTACCGGCTAAAATTAAAAACGACCGTACCCTGGCTCCCCTGCGCTTTGTAGGTGAAGCCTTTGGTGGTAAAGTAGACTGGAATGATAGTACCCGCATTATAACTATAACTAGCCCTACCACTGGTAGCAGTAACCGTGCCGGTAACCTGGTGATACGAGGTAATAACACTAACCTGCGTAGTGGTCCTGCTAACAGCTATGATGCTATTGACAGTGCCCACCAGGGCGAAAAGCTGGCTATCCTGGCTGAAAGAGACGGCTGGTACCAGGTTAGCCGCGGTGGGCGTACTGCCTGGGTAGCAGGTTGGGTAGTTGATGTGGACGGGGAAGGGAATGAACCCTTACCCCCAGGAGAGCCCACTGAAGAACCGAAACCAACAATCCCACCAAAACCTGAAAAACCGGGTCCGGGAGTAATATGGTTATCGCTTAATGCAGACGAAAACGGTTTACAAATAGCAATGGATTCTGGCGCCAGACTGGATGCAGATATTAGGGAAAGCAGCGGTAAGGTAATCTATGAGTTTAAAGACTGTCAGATTGAGGGGCTTAATCTGGTTAAGCAATCCCTGGGTAGTGGTGAAATCAAGGGTAAAGCCAGGAATGTAGGAGATAATGCTACAGTAGAAATAGAGTTCCCCTATAACGTCCAGTACCAGACTGCCAGCGAAGAAGGCGGTAAACGGGAAGTATTTATCATTCCTAACGCTATATGGGATGTACAGCCTAAAAGCGTTGGCAGCAGTAGTGAGCGCCTGGTTATAAAGACCCTGACCCCGGCTCAATATAGCAGAAGCAAGAGCGGAGATGTCATTGAAATCAGACTGCCAGGCGTCCTCCAGGGCAGAGCCCAGGACCATTACCGGTATAACGGCCCTCTAATTAAGAATGTAACCTTTGAAGAGGAGATGAGGGGGGGAGGTCGCACTACCATAATAAGGATTACCACCGATAGCG
>CAZUFR010000158.1:0-3654 GCA_964619655.1 uncultured Syntrophomonas sp.
CTTAAAACAATCATATTACAAAAAGGAAGACCGGGAGGCCAGGCTGCCACCACTGAGGATTTGGAGAACTATCCGGGTTTTGGCAGAGGGACTACGGGTCCTCAACTGATGCAGGCCATGGCTGACCACGCTGAAAGTTTTGGCACCGAAATTATCCGCGATGAAGTTATCGATGTAGATCTGGATGGTGAAATCAAAAAGATTAAAACGAAAAGTGGTAAAGAGTATCAAGCTAAAATAGTAATCCTGGCCCTGGGGGCTGAACCCCGTACGCTTAACATAAAAGGTGAAAACAAATTTAGAGGCAAGGGTGTATCCTACTGTGCTACCTGTGATGCCGACTTTTTTGAAGAATTGGATGTAGTTGTAGTTGGTAATGGTGATGCCGCCGTGGAAGAAGCTATGTATCTGACCAAGTTTGCCGAGTCAGTAACCATTATTGTTATCCATGACGAGGGCATCCTGGACTGCAACAAAGTTAGCGCCGAAAAAGCCATGGCTAATCCCAAGATTAAATGGGTATGGAGTTCTGTATTAGAAGAAGTAAAAGGTGACGGATTGGTCGAGACTATTCTCATCAAGAATATTAAAACTGGTGAAATCACAGAGATGCCAATCAATGGGGTGTTTTTCTTTGTCGGAACCCTACCCAAGACTGAATTGGTTAAAGGAAAAGTAGAACTGAATGAGCAGGGTTACATAGTAACCAATGAGCAAATGGAAACCTCCATACCTGGTGTTTATGCCGTGGGTGACTGCCGGGTTAAATATTTACGCCAGGTTGTAACTGCAGCTAGTGATGGTGCCATAGCTGCAGTAGCTGCGGAAAAATATTTAGCCGAAGAAGAAGGTTTCAAAGAGCAGGTATTAAGTGCTGAGGAACCGGTAATGGTAGCCTTCTGGGCTCCTCAGATTGAGGAAAGCATTACCGCCCTTTCGGAATTGGAAAAATGGCTGGAAGATTCCGGTCATGGGATAAAACTGGTGAAAATTGATACCTACAGAAATCAAAGACTGGTAAAAAGATATGCTGTGGATAAAATCCCAACGGTCTTACTTTTCCATAAAGGTGAATTGCTTTCCAAACTAAGCGGCGCTTTTAGCCCCGGTGAATTGCAGGGGCAAATGGAAATTGCCGGTGCTTAGTTTTTCAGTACTCCAATTTTGGAGGGGAGGTGAGTTATTTGATCGAGGTAAATAAAACAAATTTTGAAGAAGAAGTACTAAAAGCTAAAGGATTAGTAATGGTAGATTTTTGGAGTCCCAGTTGTGGACCCTGTAAGGAATTAATGCCTGATGTACACCAGCTGGCCGAAAAATATGCCGGCCAGGCCAAGTTTTGCAGTCTGGATACAACTGGTAACAAGAGATTAGCCATCAGTCAGAAGGTATTGGGCTTACCTACTATAGCTTTTTATAAAGATGGCAGCAAGGTTGCTGAGCTTACTACCGAAATCACTATCGACGAGGTCGAGGCCAAATTAAACGAATTAAAGTAATTATTGAAAGGAGAATACGCTGTGCTAGAAGGTAAAAAAGTAGCTATTCTGGGCGACCGTGACGGTATTCCAGGTCCTGCTATTGAAGAATGCGTAAAAACTGCCGGTGCTGAGGTAGTATTTTCTACCACCGAATGTTTCGTCTGAACTGCCGCAGGCGCAATGGACCTGGAAAATCAAGCGAGAATTAAGGAACTAACCGACAAATACGGAAAAGACGATTTAATCGTTGTTTTAGGCGGAGCTGAAGCTGAAGCTTCCGGTCTGGCTGCCGAAACCGTATCCACCGGTGATCCTACTTTCGCTGGTCCATTGTCTGGAGTCTCGTTGGGACTCAAAGCTTATCACGTATTTGAATTAAAAGACCAGGTAAATGCGGATGTTTATGATGAACAAATCGGCATGATGGAAATGGTTCTCGATGTTGATGAGATAGTAGAAGAAGTTAAAACTTATCGAAAATAACCCCTTAGTTTATTAGGAACAACTGTTTTAGATACCAACTTTTACAAAGGGTAATGGTATCATTACCGTTACCCTTTATGAACTAATTTGGAGGTAAGGTTCGATGAATTATCCGGTTGTAAAAGGTGCTGGCTATGCCTTGATTCAAGCAAGTGGTATGCTTGTTCATCATGGTACCACTCAGACTACAGAAGGTCGTGTAAATCCTGAATCAGAGCATTTGCAAAAACTGCCGGAGCATCTAAGAAGTTTTGAAGCGGCAGTTAAATACCCGCCTAACCAAACCTATATAGGAAATATTACTTCTGATGAGCTGAGTAATATTCCCCGCCCATGGTATGAAAATCCCATAAATGATTTCGACCGTAATGGTAAATACGGCGAAATAATGCCAGAAGATGAATTTATCGGGCTTATGAAAATTGTTGATATATTTGACCTGGTAGTTTTAGAAGAAAAATTTCAAGTCGCAGTAAAAGAAAAACTGGCAGCGCACCCTGTACTAGCTGGTATTAATAAATTCGAAAACATGGATAAAAACATTAATGCCATTGAGGAAATACAGAAAATGACGGATGAACATCTGGCCTTACCCCTGTATTTCGAAGGTAAACTAGTGGGTTGTGTAAAGAAAGCGCATGAATTTGATGACGCCTTATCTGACCATGTAATGTTTGAAAACTTGGTCGCTAAAGCATCAGCTGTTTTTGCCTTGAAATTGCTATTGGCCAAATCGGATTTAGACAAAGAGGATATTGACTATATAATCGAATGTTCGGAAGAAGCCTGCGGAGATATGAACCAGAGGGGCGGCGGCAACTTTGCCAAATCAATTGGTGAGATTTGCGGCTGTATAAATGCTACCGGTTCTGATACCAGAAGTTTCTGTGCCGGTCCTGCTCATGCTCTGGTTGAAGCTGCGGCTTTGGTCCAGGCGGGGGTTTACAAAAATGTTGTAGTAGTGGCAGGTGGTTGTACGGCCAAACTAGGTATGAATTCCAAGGAGCACGTTAAAAAAGGAATGCCGGCTTTAGAAGATATGCTGGGAGCCTTTGCGGTACACATTGGTGAAAATGATGGCATCAACCCGGTCATCCGTACTGATGCCGTGGGTCGCCATAGAATTGGTTCCGGAGCATCTCCCCAGGCAGTAATGACTGCCATTGTAACTGACCCCCTGGATAGTATAGGCTATAAGATCACCGATGTGGACCGTTACTCCCCGGAAATGCAGAATCCTGAAATTACAGAGCCTGCCGGTGCCGGCGATGTCCCCCAGGCTAATTATAAAATGATAGCAGCTCTGGCGGTAAAAAGAGGAGAAATTGCCAAGGCGGATATGCTTAAAACCGTTGCCAGTTTTGGTATGCCGGGATTTGCACCTACCCAGGGCCATATTCCGTCAGGAGTACCTTTTATCGGACCCGCACGCGATATGATTCTCGCCGGTAAAATAAACCGGGTTATGGTTATCGGGAAAGGAAGCTTATTCCTGGGAAGATTGACTAACCTTTTTGATGGTGTTTCCTTCCTTATAGAGAAGAATCCAGGAACTATCGATACCGGCTTTGATAAAGAAGTAGTACGCAAAATGATTGCAGAAGCCATGAGTGAGTTTGCTAAATCCTTTAGCGCTCAATAATTCTAGGTACGGAATTTTGGCTTTTCTTAAGGAGATGAAAGAATGGGC
>CAZUFR010000159.1:0-1346 GCA_964619655.1 uncultured Syntrophomonas sp.
TAAATATCGAGGGGGAATGAAAATGAGTAATGAAATGACAGCGGAACAGATGATGGAATACTTATATGGTTTACCGGAACAGTTTGCCAGTAGTCTGGAACTGGATTTGGCTTATGTTTCCCGGTACAAAAAAGATTACCGTAATGTGGTGGTCGCTGGAATGGGAGGCTCAGCTATCGGGGGAGATATTTTACGGGTTTATGCAGCCAATAAAGCTAAGGTACCGGTTTCAGTAGTGCGGGACTATAATATCCCGGCTTTTGTTGACCAGCACACCTTATTTTTGGCCGTAAGCTATTCCGGCAACACGGAGGAGACTTTAAATGCATACAGCCAGGCACGGCAACAGGGTGCCTCTGTTATATGTATAACTACCGGGGGGAAATTGAAAGCTATAGCTGAGGAGGATGGTTTTGTGGTAATAGAGATACCTCCGGGATTAGTACCGCGTGCGGCTACCGGTTATTTGTTTGCTCCCCTGGCTCTGGTACTGAATGAGTTGGGGATAGTTGAAGGGGTTCGCCAGGAATTGCAGGAGACGGTCGAAGTTTTACGGGGAATGCGGGAACAGCTGCACCCCGGAGTTGAGGCTGTGAGTAATCAAGCCCGGATAATAGCAGGAAAACTTAAAGACTCCCTTCCGGTTATATGGGGTACTGCAGGGGTGTCAGAAATTGCTGCCCTGCGCTGGAAGGCACAAATTAATGAAAATGCCAAATGCCCGGCTTACTATAGTATTTTCCCGGAATTAAATCACAATGAAATCGTAGGTTTCGAAGTACCCCAAGGGCTACTAGCCTCGATTGCCTGTATTATCTTAAGAGATAAATATGATTTTGAACGAGTTAAGCGGCGCATAGAAATCAGCAAAGACATAATCAAAGATCAGGTTAAAGAGATAATCGAGATAAACAGCCAGGGAGAGTCTTATCTGGCCCGCTTTTACTCGCTGGTTTATATGGGAGATTACGCCAGCGTTTACCTGGCTTTGGAGTATGGCATCAATCCTACCCCGGTAAAAGTAATTGATTATCTTAAGGCCCAACTAGCATAATCTAATTAAGAATTGGTCGGCATATTCTGGCTGGGCGTCGGAGAAGCCTTGTAGTTCCCCGATAATTTCGGGGTAAATCAGGAGGAGGTTATAGTCTATTAAGCTGTAACCTCTTTTTTTCATTTTCTTTTTGGCTAAAGCCATGAGCAGATGCAAAAACTATAATTGAATATTAACAGTGCCTATTTCGGTCATGTCCGGGGGACGCTACTACTAATGAAAATAGCTGTATAGATACAGCGAATGGGGGAAACTTCGTTTCCCAGCGAAAGCTAAAGCTTCCGCTACTGAC
>CAZUFR010000159.1:1446-3652 GCA_964619655.1 uncultured Syntrophomonas sp.
GGCCAGGGACAACAGGAGAAAGCTATCAACAACAATACCAAGGCTACGGTAGAAGTTATTTACCAAAACCCCCAATTAGATATTTTATCCCACCCCGGTCTATTTTTCACCGTGGATATAGCCGAAGTAGCCCGTGCCTGTGTGGCTAAAGACGTACTTTTTGAAATAAATTGCGCGCACGAACACCCCGATATTTCTGCTATAATTGAAGCAGATAGGGTGGGAGTTGATTTCATAATTAATAGCGATGCACATTTCCAGGAAACGGTAGGCAACCTGGATTATGGGGTAAATCTGGTGGAAAAGCTGGGAATTGCTCCAGAGCAGGTGGCCAACAGGCGTCAAGGGGGAGGCCATAAGCAGTGGAAAAAAAAGAAGAGCAACTGCACATACTCATAATTACCGGGCTTTCCGGGGCCGGAAAGACCCAGGTAATTAACTGCCTGGAGGATATGGGATATTATTGTGTTGATAATTTGCCCCCGGCTTTATTATTAAAATTTGTAGAATTAAGCATGCAATCTGAAGGTCGAGTTAATAAGGTAGCCCTGGTCATAGATGTCAGGGGAGGGGAATTCTTCAGTGACTTGACTCAGTCACTGCAGGAATTGGAGGAGGATCGTATACCCTATGAGATTCTCTTTTTAGAAGCCTCCGATGATGTCCTGATCCGGCGGTTTAAAGAGTCCCGGCGCCGCCATCCCCTATCAGATCGGCGCCAGCTAACCGAGGCCATACAACTGGAGAGAAGAATGCTTGAGGAACTGCGGGGTAAGGCTAATTTGGTGATTGATACCAGTGGACTTTCCCCCCGGTTACTGAAGGATAAATTACAGAGCTTGTATAGTGAAAGCGGCACGAGTAAGTTTACCGTAAACATTGCTTCTTTCGGCTATAAATGGGGTATTCCTCTGGATTCCGATATTGTTATGGATGTAAGATTTCTTACTAATCCGTTTTATGATCCTCATATGCGTATGCTGACTGGTCAGGACCGGGATGTAATTGAATTTGTACTTGATTCACCAGTTACTAAATCATTTACTCGCCGGTTTTTAAATCTCTTAAAGTATTTAATCCCTTATTATGTGCAGGAAGGTAAAACTAATTTAGCAGTATCGATAGGCTGTACCGGAGGGCAGCACCGCTCGGTGGTACTGGCTGATTATGTAGCCGGGCAATTGAGAAAAATGGGATATAATGTTTTAACCCGGCATAGAGATGTTGCAAAGTATAAATTGGAGGAATAAATGGATATTGGCAGAAATGAGCCGGCAATCGTAGTAATAGGCGGTGGGACCGGCTTGTCAGTATTACTAAAAGGATTGAAAAAACATACATCCCGAATTACAGCAATGGTGACGGTTAGTGATGATGGGGGCAGTTCCGGAAGGCTGAGGACTGAATTGGGGGTGTTACCACCAGGAGATATCCGCAATTGCCTGGTAGCTCTGGCAGAAACGGAAACCCTGATGAACAAAGTTTTTCAACACCGTTTTCTTCAGGGGGGTAGTCTGCAGGGGCATAATCTGGGGAATCTACTCCTGGTAGCGATGACGGAGATTACAGGAGATTTTATCTCAGCCATTAGAGAAGTGAGCAAGGTATTAGCAGTTAGAGGTAAAGTGCTTCCAGCTACTCTGGAACCAATAATCCTGGGAGGGATAATGACAGATGGTAACCAGGTACTGGGTGAAACTGCCATTCGTGATTATCCGGCCAGTATTAAGGAGATTTTTCTTGTGCCGGAATGCGGGCCATTGCCGGAGACCTTGCAGGCTATCAGTGAAGCTGATGCCATTATTATTGGTCCCGGGAGTTTGTATACCAGTATCATTCCCAATCTCCTGGTTAAAGGCATTATCGAGGCTATAACCAGTTCCCGGGCACCCAAATTTTATATAAGTAATATTATGACTGAAGAGGGCGAAACTGATAATTTTACCGCAGCCGACCATCTGAGGGTAATCCAAAGGCATACCGGAAAACAAATAATTGATTATGCTGTAGTTAATTCCGGTAAGATTGATGAAGAGCGACTAAAGCGTTACATAGAAGAAAAAGCAGTACCAGTAAGATCATCCTCAGACGAAATTGCTAAAATGGGAATAAATATTATTGAGCGGGATTTAGTTTCTGATACCGAGGTGGCCTGGCATGATGCTGATAAACTCGCCCGGGTGATACTGGAAACGATTAATTAGAA
>CAZUFR010000160.1:0-3649 GCA_964619655.1 uncultured Syntrophomonas sp.
TGATGCCGGCTGACCATAATGGTCTGGTTATCAGCTATACTCATAGCTGTAAAACCCAGTAAAGTTACTATTACTACCAAAAACAAAACTGCAGGAAGAGCAATACCCTGTTGATTTTTCAATCTATTAGCCATATACGCCATTCCCCCTCTGTTCTATCGGTATTAACTGTTTTTATTTTGTGAAATTGTCAAATAAACAGGATCATTTGGTATATCTGGAGATGTAACCTTAATAGTAGTTGTACGTGGGTCTGGAGCCCCAAACCAACCCGGCAATCCCAAAGATTTATATTCCTCTATATTAATTCTTACCTTGGTCCCTGAACGGCTCGTTATTCTGTCACGATAAAGGTCAGGGTTTGTGTCAATCTCGGTATCAGTTAAACCAGTCTTATCATCATAACGGATTGCATAGTCCGGGAAATTTACCCAAAACAATGAACCCAACTGTTGTGACCAGATGAGATTTTTATTCGTAGCATTCGCTGGTTCAACTGTAGCGATGAAGTCTTTAGAAATTCCCCCTTTACCGGTACTAAATGAAGCTGGCGATATCTTAATACTCTGAACCGGTACATATGAATTATCAGAGGCAACAATCGAAGTCGTAGATTTTCCAGTACGACTCATGATGGCGGTATTCATGCTTATACTTTCGTTTAACTTGGGATGTTTAACCGATATGCTGACATCTATCAGACGGCGGCTGCTGACTGCATCATTGCGGTCATCTTTAAAAATATCAGAGCTGCCGGACAGCAGATTTGATACTATGGTTTTCCAGGCACTATCTTGAATAGTACTATACTGGGGATTAGCACTGGTATTTTGAGTAGCAGTTGATACAAAACCTCTTTCTATTTGATTATTATTAAGTCGGTAAGCAATCCGTTCATACATACTGGTAGCTTTATTATATCGATAAATATCTATCTGTTGACCGTTGTTCAATATACGGACAGCTTTAGTATCATCATTGGGTTCTGAAGCAGAACGGATGTCTTTTTCAAGGAGCGTAAATAACAGGTTAACATCTTGAATTACTTCGCTTCGTGCATCAGCAAAAGCATAACTTTTATGCGTGAAAAAGAAAAACTGAAAAACACCTGCCAGCACTAACCCAACCAGGGATAATACCAGCAGCACTTCTACCAGGGTAAAACCAGTTTGGTTTTTTGATTGGTAAACTTTAGAAGTTTGCATAATTAAACTCCTTTCAACTCTAAATTTATGGTAATTGGTATTCGCCTTTTAATACACTGCTGACCAGTTCAATATTCGCATCATTTAAAGGAGTATCATATATAAGAATTACGGCTATATCTCCGGTGAAATACCCATGCTCCCCGCCACCTATGATAAGAGATGAAGAAACCATATCCCGCAGCGATTGTTCACCTTCGGTCGGATCGGTAGTATCGCCATTTATATATAAAAATGGACATTGATTATCATACCTGACAGTAATTAAGTTAAAATCGGTAAGGATTCCATCACAAACTGCTGTTGCCGGCATATAACCATTCCCGTGTTCATAATTGGAAACACCATTGATGCCCAGGGATAATCCCTGGCCGGCGTTGGAATCGCCGCCGTTACTGGGCCAGAATAAGTATTTTTGACCACTGTAACCGTCAGTACCGGAAGTACTTTGTGAATCGATTTCATGCTCCTCTTCCGTTTTGGCAATCACAAAAATGGTGAAGTTATCAGTACATAATGCTCCGCTGTTAATTATGAGCCTTTGCTGGTCGTCCCCGGAAAACCTTATAACCGGTTGACCGTTAAGCTCGTTTGTTAGCAGAACAGGTCTGTAGTCATCATCTACCGGGGTAGCATTATATCCGTTACCACTCCGGTCATTCCATTTGTTAACTATTTCTATATCATCATCCGGGTCAGCAGGATTGTTTTCAAGTGTCTCCGTTTCTACCATGTTAGTTGCAGCAACCAAATGGGTTTTCAATAGTGAGTTTTGGGGTGAAGAGAATTCAATAGTTATATTAATGGTAGAGTTTGCCGTTTCGAAAGAACCGTTCCAGTCCAAACCGTTATTCTTTTTAGGTTTAGGAGTTCCTGCAGCTGTCGGGTCATATGGCTTAAAGGCGTGTAAAGTAGTACCATCCAATACATCGGTTAGTTTAATTACATATTCACCACCCGGCCATAGATTACCAATTATAGAAGGTTTAAGTCGACCGTTTACAAAATCATTTGATTTAAAGTGTACCGATGGCATAATCAAAGAATTTGAGCCATCGGTCCAGCTTAACTCCACAGTTCCATTTCCGATAATCGCCTGGTTAATAGTGCGATCTTTCAATTCAAGGCTAATCTTACCAGGATAATCAATATAGAAGGTAACCTCGGTAGCATTCCCATCATTAACCTCTATATCCGCTTGAGCAATCCACCCACCAATGAATACTTGATCGGGAGAATATGTCATATCATTGGAAACTTTTGCGGAAACCGTATATTCTCCAGCTCTAAGCATTCCGAAAAGCTTTTCCCCATTTTCAGCATAGTCCTCCTGCGTTAATGCAATGCCACTTTGGGCTTCAATTTTTACCAGGATCTCGGGCGATGTTAAAATATTCCCGTCTTTATCTTTGATTTTGACAAGAATAAATCCCGATGCAGGCAAGACTCGCTCCCCTTCTTCGGCTGCTAGAGTATAAAACTTGGAAGTTGCTTTTACGCTGCCATTAAAGGCACTGGGTGCTTCAACGATTACGGAAACCTTCTTATAAGACAGAGTCGCATCCCAGCTAATAAGTGTCTTAATGGTGTAGGTTACATTACTAATTGTTTTAGTATCTATTTGTTTGATGCTTCCAGGTGGATTTCCGGGTGTGTAATTGATCAGGTCTCCGCTGTATGTACCTAATTGCGGTGTATTCGGGTCATCTTCTATTTCACCGGTTACCGGATCCAATACAATAAAAGGCAAACTGCGCATCTCTTCCAGTGTGCTGTTGGCGAGAGCTGTAGCGGTATCCCTGGCTTTGTTGCTGCTTATCGTTTTAGCTATCAACTCAAACATTGGAGCAAAAGCAATTACCAGAATTAGTATTATTACTAACGACACCAGAATCTCAACCAGAGTAAAACCGGATTCATTAATTTTAAATGTTCCGCTTTTTTTCATAAAATTCTCCTCAAAATAGGCAAAAATTCACTTTTACTAATGCCATAACTATTATTAGCTGTAGCATTTAAAGCCTTATCTTACCAATATAATGATAGCATTACCTGTGTAGGAAATAAATAGGTTATTTTATGTTATTTCCCAAATATGAGGGAGCAGATTAGGCGATTGCGTCTAACCCCTTTTTCTACTGAAGATTCGGAACGACACAGGGGTCGTTCCCTACACATTTATCGAATTCGTTCTTAAATTATGTATATGCGGCATTAAGCAATTTGCTGATAGTTATTTATTTTAATTAATAATGTTGGAGGATTTTGGTAAAAAAGGTGGAATAACAACTAAATGGGATTTAATTTATTGGTACGGGTGCAGGTATATGAAGGTTTCACTCTTAAACTGGCAGGGTTGCAGGTTAAGGAATACCGAGAACGGAATTAGCCTGCTGGAAGTGGTGGTGTCCCTGGCACTAACTCTGGTACTGGTCGGGGGCTTA
>CAZUFR010000161.1:0-3647 GCA_964619655.1 uncultured Syntrophomonas sp.
ATACCCTGACGGTTGATGGCGAACCGATTAGATTGACCGCCACGGAAACGAAGATTATGGAGCTATTAATGCGTTTTCCCGGGCGCATCTTCCCGGCTGAGGAAATTTACGAACGAGTCTGGGAAGAACCGGCCTACCGGGTGGAAAATACGGTCATGGTACATATTCGGCGCATCCGGGAGAAAATCGAGATAAACCCAAAAGAGCCTAAATACTTAAAGGTGGTATGGGGCATTGGATACAAAATTGAGAAAATCTAAACCGTTCGCAGCCTGGCTATGTTTTTTTCTGGCCGTTAGTATTATGCTCGGCCTACTAATTACTGTTTTCGTTGGGTTAGGGTACTCAGGAGGAAATTGGGAGGTCTTGAAGGCTCCTTTTACTGATTATAAAAATAGCACTGCCTTCAAGCAACGGACAGCTGACTATTATGGGCGGCTTTACTCCCTGGTAGCTGACCCTTCATCTTATGATGCCAGCTACATAGAAACAACTAAAAGAATCCTGGATAATGAGGGAGCAAATCTAAAGTATTATGCAATTAACAAAAATAACAACTTTCTAGTACAGAATATCACGCCGGATCCGTCTTCCCTTTCCGATTCTGGAAAGACACCGGCCTTACCTGCCGGATATAGCTACTGCTGGTATTTTGATGGGGAAAGGCTACGGGTGATTGACCATGGTAAACCAATTGATATACAGAGACGGGACAGCGGCTACCAGGGAACATTTAATGGCTATATCTATAACCTTGCTCCCGACAATATGTCCGATATCCGGGTCGTGCTGGCAGTCAAGGATAATCTGGTGGAAAACCCCTACGCTCATTCCAAATACTATGGGGAACAGCAGTTCCTGTCTATCATGGGCTGGGTTTATACAGGCCTCCTGGTACTGGGATTATTGTTGCTGGTCTTGGCAATAATCAATCGTCCATCCAAGCGCGAATTTGACCGTAAACTGGCCTCCTGGATGGGTCGGATGTGGATGGAAGTTAAACTATTGCTTTCCCCCCTGGTTTTAATGTTTTTTGGGGGATTTACCTTCATCTATTATACAGGTTGGAGGGTTCCAGTTGACCAGGTACTGGGTGTTGCCTTTGCAAGTTGCATGATAATTGCTTGCTTCTGGTGGTTTTACCTTATACTCATTGACCTGATCGTCAACGGCAAAAACTTTTTTACCCACAACGCGATTAACTCCCTTTTAACCAGGTACCGAAAATATGAAAAAGGGTATCCCTGGCAAAAGTTGATGCTGAAACGAGCGTATATGTTGGTTGGAGTAGAGGCAGTTCTGGCCCTGATATCGGTTATCTTTGTTCTGACTGGTTCAAGCGGAGGGACTTTACTGCTGGCCTTTCTGATAGCTGGTGCAGGAATATACCTCATTTATCGCTATCTGAAGCGCTACACTGAAACGGTAAGCGACCTTGGCAAACTAATGGATCACATTGAGCTTATCAAAAATGGTGATATGAGCACCAGGTTAGAAGTTACAGAAGATGCCGACATTTATCCTGCCGTACAAAACCTGAACTACATCCAGGAAGGTATGGGCATTGCCGTAGCCGAGAAGATGAAATCCGAACGCATGAAAATCGATCTTATTACTAATGTATCACATGATTTAAAAACCCCATTAACATCTATTATCAGCTATGTTGATCTGCTGAACAAAGAAGACGGGCTACCTGAACATATAAACGATTACATTGGAATTCTGGCCCAAAAGTCGGAGCATTTGAAGAATCTGATCCAGGATTTATTCGATTTGTCCAAGGCCAGCAGTAACAACCTGGCCCTGGATATGGAGAAAATCGATTTAGCCCGTCTGGTTAAACAGTCCCTGGCTGACATGGAAGAACCAATTACCGCCTCCGGTCTCACTTTCCGGATTAATATTCCTGATGAACCCATGTACATCACCAGTGATGGCAAAAAACTATACCGGGTCCTGGAAAACCTGATTATGAATACACTGAAGTATTCCCTTTCAGGTTCACGGGTATTTGTTGATTTAACCGTGGACAGTAAAGAAGTAATGGCCACCATTAAAAATACGGCCAACTACGAAATGACCTTTGATGAAGATGAAATACTGCAGCGGTTTGTGCGCGGAGATAAATCTCGAAGCAGCGAAGGATCGGGACTGGGACTGTCCATTGCCCAAACCTTCACCGAGGTCTGCGGTGGCAAGTTTTCTGTAAAAATCGATGGCGATTTGTTTAAAGTTGAACTGCGGTTTGAAACAGGGTCTGAAAGTTAGACGTTCGTTGTTTGAACCCGGCCGATTTTGCCGTAGGTTTTGCTGACATCCTTAACTGTCATGTTAATTCCGCTACCCAGCAGGGGTTTTAGCTGAACCAATTCCCGGCGGGGAATGATAGCAGTTATAACCAGTCTATCGTTACCGTTGATTCCATAACCCTTAAAGGTAGTCACGGAATAACCCAGAGTACGAAGTTGGTCAGCCAATTTAATCCCCTCTTGCCAATGCTTATGAATGCTGACCTCCAGGGTACCCAGAGCCAGTTTGCTCTCGATTAGGCTTCCCAGGTAAACCCCGCTTAACCTGCCGGCAGCAAAGAATACCAGGAATGCCAGGCTGGAAGAAGTAGCCAGGCATTTAAAAGCCAGAGCAAACACCATAGCATCTATAAAAGTGGTAACATAAACCAGTTTCATAATCCTCTTGGTCAGAAGTATGGTTTTCAGATTACTCAGAGTGGTACTTAGCATATTCAAACTGAAAATAGCAACCAGGTTTAATATTTCTATCTGGTAAGCCCCAATCAGGCTGAATACAACGGTTATAGGTGTTATAAGGTTTTGCCATATAGCATTAATGTAGATCATATATGTTTCACCTCCAAATCTGCAAATCAAAAAGCCAGGTACATAAAAAAGCAGTACCTGGCTTATTATCTTAATACTAAAGTTATAGAAAACTTTGGGTATTGATGCCCCTTTCTGCGCTATTTATATTTTAGACGTCTAATTACGACAATTGTTCCCTTCGACAGTATTACTCCGAAACTCTAACTCCCGTTTTTTGCTCTATAATAATGACCGTAGAGCCAGTTTTCCCGCTTTTAACCTTTCTGTATCCTGCCATCGCAAATTTCAAAAAATCAAAAATTCCTCTGCTACTTTATTAAGCAGAGGAATAATATAATCTCTAACCACAGGTCCCCTGTGAGAGGGAGCCTGTTATTAGTATTTTGCAATCGGACAACTCCAGTACGCCCGACCACTTATCTCAAGAACCATTTTACCAGTCAAACAACTTTCCGTACGTCCCCCTGGAAGGTTCTAAAAGACCTGGGGTTAAGATACACGTCCTGTATCACACAGAGGTTTAGAACTCCTATATCTCAATATTAGTATTATATCAGATAAAATGAGTTGTGTAAACTATAACGCAAAAATGCTATTTGACATTGTTCCTTTTTTAATATGATATTCCATATGCTTTTTGTACACCATTTGATATGTCATTTATGGTAAGCATATGCAGCCTCCTCATCTCATATTTCTCCAGTTCGTCCCATGCGGTATTTGATGTCGTAGTTGATGAACCAGTTCCATCTTTATGCTGCTGTTCACAACCTGAGAATTATTTTTTCTTTATAATCGTTAAGA
>CAZUFR010000162.1:0-3633 GCA_964619655.1 uncultured Syntrophomonas sp.
CCAGCACAATAATGAAGGCAATCAAGGTAATCTGATTCATATCCACATTAACCAGGGGAAGAATTAATATACCCCCGCACAGAGCTAGCGGAATGGTTATCACTACTCCCAGGGAGGCATAACGGTTTAAACCGGCTGATGATATCAACACTACAAAGAGCATAGCCAGTAGAAAAGCTATACCCAGACTGCGAAACATTTTGCTTATAGCTTCAGCCTGGGTATATACCTGATAAATCTGCACCGTTTCCGGTAATTCCTGCTCCGTTTTATCCATTAACCCGGAAATCTCCCGGTCAACTTTAACCAGGTCTATCCCGGAGCTGGCAAAAAAGCTCAGAGAAACAGATGGTTTGCCCTGATAAGTCACCATCTCCTGGTTAGCCTTAAAAACCTCTCTAATATCTGCAATATCACCCAGGCGTAAGATGGAATTACCTGTTCCCGCTAATAGCGGTAATTTTAATAATTCAGTTACATCTACTGACTGGTCTATCCGCAGTTGATAAAATGTTTCAGTTAAACTCCACTTACCCGGCGGTGATGGTCTAATCGCCTTCTGCACAGTGTTCATTATCCGGGTCGGGGTGAGACCTGCAGCCAGCATCCGCGCCGGGTCTATTTCCAGAAGTATTTCCCGCTCTGGCATTCCCTGTATCTGTACCTGAGCTACACCGGGCAATTGACTAAAAGCCAACTCCCATTTTTCCAATAATGCATTGAGGGCATATAAGTCCCCTTCCTGCTCAGCTACCATCTGGTAAATGGAAACTCCCTGCAACTGCAAATCAGTTTCCACGAGGGGTTCCTGCGCCCCTTCAGGAAACTCGGCCCGGACCAGTTCCAGCTTTTGCTGCACTTGATTCCAAACCCTGGTATTGTCTCCCTTGGATTCTACTTTTATCGTTATTTGCGATAAACCTGGTTGCGAACGGGAGCTTATTTCTTTAATATCGCTTATGCCGGTCAGTTCACCTTCAAGTTTTCCGGTTACATACTGCTCCACTTGACTGGCCGTTGCTCCAGGATATAAGGTAGTAACCATGGCCATTGGATGTTCGATAAGCGGTATTTCTCGGCGGGGAAGTTGGTACAAAGTTATGAGACCGCTTAGCAGAATTAGCATCGCGGTTAGCCCCACTACCAGACGGCGCTTAAGAACTTGCTCCAGCATACTACAGTCCTTCCTTTGTATTAACTGTTTCCCCGTCCCGCAAACGATGTAAGCCGCCGGTAACTACCAGGCTTCCTTTTTGTAACCCAGATATGCATACTCTGGAACCAGCAACTGTACCCAGAGTTATCTTTTGCCGATGTACCCGCTTATCTTTAACTATGTAGACATAAGGAGTTTCTCCCTGGGCTATGGCTTCCACCGGAATCAGAATCTGTTCTCCCATCTCCTTGCTATATTTTACCTGCGCCATAGTGCCGGGCAACCAGTCCAATTCAGAATTTTTCACCCTGACTTCAACTGCCACCCGTCCGGTTCCTGGTTGAGCCATTTTGGTAATGTTTTTGATAATGGCCTCCCTTACCTGGCCCTGACATTCCACCTCCAGTGTATCGCCCTCCTGCCACTCTCCAGCTTCATCACCGGGAACTTCTATGTTCATAAGCAGAATATTTCTCTTACCCGCCCGAAAGATAGGTTGTCCGGCAGTCATAAACTGCCCGTTTTTAACCATTTTCTCCGCCAGCCATAAGCTATCCGGAGCAGTTACCTCACAATTGACGGCATTCAGATTGCTTTCTTCCTGCTTAATTAATGCCAGCTGCAGCTGTTTTTGCGCCTGTTCTCTATCACGATTTAATAACTGCCATTCTAATTCCCTCTTATCCAACTCAACCCGGGATACTGCTCCCTCGCGGTAGAGCAACTGGTTACGCTCTAGTTCATTTTTGGCCTCTTCAGCTCGGGCTTGTAATTTTTCATATTGAATCCGGGCTATTTGCAGTTCCTGGTCACAACGTTCTTGAGCCAGGGAAACGGTCTGATTCTCCAACAAGGCTATTTTATCCCCGGCCTGTACCTCTTCCCCCCCATTATGGTAGAAGTGCCGGACATAACCTGATACCTGAGCACATATGTATTGTTCTTCATCCAACTCTAAAACAGCATCATAAACCTTCTCCACACATAATTGTTCAGCTTTAGCTTCTACCACGGTTACCATCGGCCTAGTTTCCACCTGCCCTGAATCCTGCCCCCTGCAGCATCCTGACACGATAAGCATAGCCAAAATCAACACCCAGGCTATTTCCCTCTTCTCCATCTCCTGCCCTCCTGGACAATCTTTTGTTCCCTCTTATCTATCATAACAAAGTATTTTAAGTTAATTATGAGCATATGATTGTTATAATAAAACCCCTGTTAAGGGTCTGTCAATGTCTTGGGGACTTCTTACATCAGCAATAGGCTCAAGGCCATCACCATCATCCCGGCAATCATCCCATAAACCGAATGATGGGCCTTTCCGTACTCCCTGGCAGCAGGCAGAAGTTCGTCCAGGGAGATGAATACCATTATACCGGCCACGGAAGCAAAAAGAAGAGCGAACAGGGCTTCACTCATAAAAGGCAGCAGAATCAAAAAACCTATTAATGCACCCAGCGGCTCGGATAATCCAGATAAAAAGGAATATAAAAAGGCCTTTTGTTTGTCTCCGGTAGCGTAATATACAGGAACTGAAACTGCAATTCCTTCCGGTATATTGTGGATGGCAACTGCTATAGCAATTACCACACCTACCGATGGGTCATGCAGTACCGATACAAATGTAGCCATTCCCTCCGGGAAATTATGTATAGCTATGGCGATAGCCATCATAGAACCTATCCTCAATAGTTTGTTATTGCTAACCTGGACAGACGACTCTGAGATTTCCTCAACCCTTCTTGGTTCATGAGGATTTTCATAGGAAGGCACCAGCATGTCGATTAGTGCAATAAGCATCATACCGGCAAAAAACGCCCCGGTAACAGCCCACAATCCCCCGTTTCCCCAAACACTCACAGCTATTTTCTGGGCCTCGGCGAATATTTCGACCATGGAAACATATATCATTACTCCGGCTGAAAAACCAAGTGCCACGGACAGAAAGGCGGTATTGGTTCTTTTGGCCTGCAGGGCAATTAGGCTGCCTATTCCGGTGGACAATCCGGCTAAAATAGTTAAAGCAAAAGCCAGGGATATATTATCTAATTCCATATCTGTATCTCCTGCCATTTAAATATCATTATACTTGGGACTTGTCATATTATATCAATGTCTCTCATAGTATCGTCTATTTTCGTATCGTCTATTTTCTGCCGCTCCTTGACTGCCCTATTGTTATTATTAGCTAGCGGTATAAACGCCACTCCAAATCTATGATTCAATTTTGCCACCTTTTCTCTTCGATTTTCTCCGCTCCTATCTCCATCAATTTACAAAATACCGTAGCCGCTTCAGCCCGGGTCAAATAAGCCTGTGGCTAGAAAGAAGATACTTTTAGAGAGTCTTTTAGTATAAATGATTTAATTGATCTACCGAAGGAAATTGATCAAAGATATTTATCAGAAATGGGGGTGAGCACCACAACTTACCCGAGTATTAGGCGTTGGAAAAAACGTCGTAGAAAGAGCAGTGCA
>CAZUFR010000163.1:0-3615 GCA_964619655.1 uncultured Syntrophomonas sp.
AAGACTAAAACGGTATCCAGCCAAAAAGCAGGATACCGTTCTTGTTTTGCTAAACTAAGATTATCAATTCAACAAATCATAGTAAACACCTGGATTCCCGCCACTCATCCGGAACTAATTGGCAGGCCCTCGCGCAAAGTGGCATCACCTCATCGGGTGAATCTGTATAGTTTTCCTTCATTTAACACGAAACTAATACCATTATCAATATTTGTGGCCCATTCGTATACCGGTTTTAAAATCTCGATACCGGTAGAATCCACATAGCCATATTTACCATCTTTTTTTGCAGGTAGCAATTCCGTCAGAAAATAATGAAAACAGATACGGCTTGTGTCGAGGTTCCCAGGAACGAACAAAATATAGTAAGTGCTGCTCCGGCCAGGAATATAATAAAACGCAGGTTGCTTTGATAGCGCTTATAACGAGTAAGAAATAATTCTTCAGCAGACATCGAAGCCTCCTTACATAGAATTTTTCCGATGCCCTAATTTTAAAAGGTTCCACTACCTCTTCCTTGATGTAAGGCTTCCCCAATTTCAACAGTTGGGGAGAAAATGAAGGGGAAAGCTACCAGCAAAATACTGACAATGATAAAAACTACTAAAATTAACTGTCTCATCTTATCAGCCTCAATGAGTCGGCGGTAGATCGCCACGATCTGTTTCCAGTGTAATACGATATGGAGAACTAGAAGACCTAGCAACAATAATCCAAGATATAAGTGAATATCCTTCCATGTTTCTTTCCCAATCCCCAGCATGTTCATTGTTACCTTTTGGCCGTATACCGACCTGGCAACCTGACCACTTAGCAATACGTAACGGGTCAATAACCCTGTTCCTGTTAGTGCCATCATATTTAAAAACATAATTGTATCAATGATAAAGTTTTGCTTAGTTTTTGCTTTCATTAATTAACCCTCCTATCTCAATATACGTCGACCTGACCAATTGTCTCTGACTTTTATACCTTTTACCCTGATATCAGAGTTTTCTCAGGAAGCTGGAGAGATTACTCCTACTATGAAGATTAAAAGAAAATTCGTGCAGGAAAAATACAAGGATTTAATTGCTGCTATGTACGATGATTAACCCGTGGGACAAGGGAACAGGCCCTCACTGAAATCCTTCAGTAAACTATCGTATTATTCCCCTTGTATTCTCATGCTTTCGCTATTAATAGACAGAAATTTGCTTTTTCTCCTTTACAGTGTATTATAAATAACTTATGGATGTCCGTGATTTGGCCATCTTTAGTTAAGGTACATAGCGACCTGAAACAATTTTCAACTGTCCGTCGCTGCCTATGATAAAATCATAGAAAAATTGCCCGTAATTCGGGTAATTCTTTATAAAAGCCTCATCCAGCAGCGGCATCTCGTAAATCCCATAAGTATGATGATTCGGTGCTATCAGCGGGACAATATTTACTCCAGAATCCAATGTATAGGTTTTCGTCTGGTTTAAATCTTCAATACGAAACCCATTAGGATTGTCATCCCCCGGACCATCAGGTATAAATTTCATAATCTTGACATGAATAGCTACCGGTTTTCCATTTTCCATCTTAAAACCAGCTATCTGTCCGAAAATCCTCTCACCGCCTCGTGCTACGTATTCTTCTGCGGTAGTTAACAAATCAACCACATTATAAGGACCACCTGCAAACTGAAAGCTGGTTATTATTTTTTCGATTGTTTCCTGGTCAGTGTCTTCCGGGTTAATAACAATTCGTACTTTACGTAAGATTTGGTCATCTAATAAATACTTTTCATTGGATCTTTCCGCGCTATAATATGGAACTAATTCCACTCTCCCCACATGTTGATCACCGACATACATGGTCCAGTAAGGCGGGAAGCCTTCCATGGCTTTCATTTCCCAGCCTTTGGGGATTTCTATGGTAAAGAAACTGGTACCTTTTACTTTAAACCCCGCATTCGCAGCCACAGGTTTCCGTTTTCCAATAAGGGCAATGCTGTGCGATATATCTGCAATTTGTTCACCCATGGCGCTGTATTCACTGCTAAGTGCTGTATCATCCAAAGGATACTGTACATCAGATGGCATTTGGATAAAGTATGTAAATCCATTACCCTGCAAAATAATTTGTTGAGCTACAGGTGCCTGCAACATATCTTCTGCGGTAATCAATTCTCCAATCTGCCGCTCTACGCTGGCAATACGCCCCATACCGTCATATTTTTCATAAATCTTCTTATTGAAAATAGTAATATTGTTACCTGTTTCCTTTATAATGTATTTGCCTTCCCAATCTCGCGGAAGTTTCAATGAGAACCCCAGAGCTTCATTTTTATAGGTAATCGTATTGGTCGGATCAACCATAAGTCCCACTGTTATCGCTATTGCTACCACAGCGATAACCACCACCGTCCAAAAGGCTGGTTTTCTATAATTCAGTACATTCATTATTCTTGATTTGACGTTACTCTCCCCAAACGCCAAAGGGCTTAAGAGGCCACTCTGCTTTACGGAAAGGGAAAGCAGAGAGTTTGAATAGCTTGCCCGTATGTCCCCACTAAACTGTTTCATTACGCTTTCATCACAAGACATTTCCATATCCTTGACCATAAGAAAATAGGAAATCCATATAAGAGGATTAAACCAGTGCATGACCAGGGCTAAAAATGCTACCGGTTTAATGATATAGTCATACCGTCTGATATGGGTTGCTTCGTGTTTTATGATATAACCCAGTTCACTTCCCGGCAGATTTGTGGGTATATAGATTCTTGGTTTAATCAGGCCTAAGACAAATGGAGTTTTGATACCATCAGCTTCATAAACATTATCATTAACTAATGTAGCAGTAGAAAGTCTGCGCTTCAATCCAAAATAGGAGATTAAGGCATAGGCTAAAAGCATAACAATTCCCAGCATCCAGATTATTGCTCCTATTTCCAATGCAATTCCCATCGGATTAACACTGGCTGCCGGATTAACCGGTGGCAAAGTAGATTGTATAGCCTGATTTATTGCTTTATCAGCCATTGTAACACCAGTACTTATAGCAGGATTTTGGGAATAAATAATATCGTGGGGGATAATTTCATTACTATTAGGTATCAAGCTAAAATTGCTTTCAAATGAAAGAGGACATACCAACCGGAACAACACAACCGCCCACAGAGCATAGGAAAATATCTTGGGCGCTCTTTTTAGCAGTAGCCTGACTATAATAACTGCCAAAACTACATAACTGGCAGTAAGACTCATGTTTAACACGGTTATAAAGTAATTGCTCATTTGGTTGCCTCCTCTATCATTTTTTTAATTTCCTCTGCCTCCTGCTTGGATAGCTTTTTATCTTGTAAAAACGTAGCCAGAAAAATAGGCAAGGAGTTATTAAAGGTCCTCTTAAGCAGCACTTCACTATCGTGTTTTTGAACCTCTTCCCGCTTTACCAGGGCTACCACGGTGGCATTTTCGTTTTTCAAAATGCCTCGCCCGGCTAATTTTCTTATCATGGTATACGTTGTAGACTTTTTCCACCCTAACTTTTGTAGGCAGACTTTGGTCAATTCTGTAGAGTTTATGGGTTCAATTTCCCAAATAATATCCATGAATTTGTATTCCGCATCAAAAAGTTTAT
>CAZUFR010000164.1:0-3593 GCA_964619655.1 uncultured Syntrophomonas sp.
ATGAACAGGGAACTGATAAGAACGCTGCAACTGAAAAAACTTCCATCAAAATTGGCGGATCCAGCACCATGGCTCCCATCATAGCCAAATGTGCGGATAATTTTACCGAGGAGTTTAAAACCTGGAATAAGGTTGACCCTAGTCTACCGGAAGAACCTATTGTAATATTTGTATCCACCGGTGGCTCTGGTTTTGGCCTTAAATCGGCTGTAGACGGAACTTTTGACTTTGGTATGGTAACCAAGGGTCTGAAGGACGAAGAAAAAGCTCAGTTTACTGATGGGACTATTACTCAGCTGGGTTCTGATGTACTGGATATTGGCGTTAATGCTGCTAATCCGGTTGCCAGGGTTAAGCCTAATCTGACTACTGAAGAACTGGTAGCCATTTTCTCGGGTCAGATCAAAACCTGGAAAGAACTGGACCCGGCTCTACCTGATCGTTCCATAGTAGTTGCAGTTCGCGACCTGGGCGGTGGTGCCAGCGAAGTTTTTGATAAGGCAGTTATGAAGGGAACCCCAATTTCGTCGGAAGCTCTGCAGATTCCTTCGATGGGTGCGCTGGCTGGTAAAATAATGGATAATGCTGATACCATAGGTTATGTTTCCAGCGGCCTGGTTAACCAGAATCCGGATAAAATAATACCCCTAAGTGTGGATGGGGTTGTACCTACACTGGAAAATATCAACTCAGGGGCGTATAAGATTGGCCGGCCTTTGTTGATGCTGAGTAAAGATAAGCCCGATGCCAAAGAACAAAAGTTCTTGGATTACCTGCAGTCTGATAAAGGCTTGAAAGTTGTAGAGGACATGGGTTATATACCCGTTTCTCAATAAATGGCTGGTTAAATAACGAGCAGGAGTAACCTGCTCGTTATTTTTTCGTGTACGCTTAAGAGGTATACTATGCAAAAGGTAAATCCACGATTGGAAATTAGAGAAAAAGTAATTAATATCATTTTTATCAGCGTAGCCCTGCTGTCGTCATTACTTTTGCTGGCCATGCTCCTGTTTATATTACGGGAAAGCTGGCCTATCTGGTCACAGGTAGGGGTCATGGACTTTTTGAGTGGGACTACCTGGAGACCGGTGAGTACCCCACCTCAATTTGGTATTGCTCCTATGCTGCTAAGTACCATGTGGGTAGCGGGAGGCGCGTTGCTTATTGCTGCCCCGCTGGGCTTTGGTTGTGCCATATTTTTGGCTGAGTTTGCTCCTGCCCTTGTAGCCGCCGTGCTGCGCCCGGTTTTAAATATGCTTACCGGCATACCTTCAGTTGTCTATGGTTTTCTGGGGGCCGCAGTGCTTATTAAATTTTTCGAAATAAGATTTGACCTGGCCAGTGGGGAATCCCTTTTTGCGGCCTCTTTGGTACTGGCTATTATGATTTTGCCCTTTATAACGGCTAACTCTGAGGTCGCCTTGCGTTCAGTAGGGCCTGAATACCGTGATGCCGCTATGTCTCTGGGAGTATCACGGCAATACCTGGCTCTACGCATTCTGGTTCCTTTGGCTCGCAAAGGTATGCTGGGCTCTCTGGTACTGGCGTTTGGACGAGCCATGGGTGAAACTATGGCCGTACTTATGGTGGCGGGTAACATCTTGATGTTACCATTTTCCTGGTTTAACAAAGGTGAACCCCTACCGGCCCTGATTGCTTTGGAACTGGGTAGTTCTATTCCTGGTACTATCCATTATCAGGCCCTTTTTGCCGCCGGACTGGTGCTAATATTGATGGTAATTGCGGTTAATTTAGGTGTAAACCTGCTCCTGCGCCGCTTAAGAAGCGGGGTGAAGCCATTTTGAGGCTAAGAGCTATTACTGACCTGTTATGGAAAGGGTTTTTCTGGCTATCCGGCCTGTTTATACTACTGGTCCTGCTGGCCATAATTTCTTATCTTATTTGGCGCGGTGGACCTTATATTAACAGCCAGTTTATACTGGGAAACCCGGCTGGAACTCCATTAGGTAGTGAAGGAGGAATACTTCCAGCCATAAAAGGGACTCTGTGGTTAGTCCTGCTGGCCCTGGTTTTCTCCATAGTTCCCGGCCTGTTAACCGCCATCTACCTGAGTGAATACGGACGCAGCGGACGATTGGCGGAGATGATAAACCTGCTGGTACAGAGCATGTCCGGGGTACCCTCTATTGTTGTCGGTTTGTTCGTTTATGCTCTGGGAGTAGTTACATTAGGTTGGGGAATATCGCTGCTGGCTGGAGGATTGGCTCTGGCCATCATGGTTTTTCCGGTGATTGTGGTTTCCAGTCGGGATGCTCTACTGGCAGTTGATGAAAATTACCGACTGGTGGCTAATTCCCTGGGGGTTGCCCAATCCTATACCCTGCGCCGGGTAATTTTACCCCGAGCTGCTGCCGGTATTCTGGCCGGAATACTGCTGGCATTGGGCTATGCAGCTGGAGCTACCGCCCCCATTATGGTCACTGCTGCCGCCATCATAGCCGATTCCTCAGGAGCACTGTTAGAACCAGTTATGGCCTTACCTTATCACCTTTATATCCTTTTTAATGAACACATATCAATGAATCAAGCTTATGCTACTGCCCTGGTGCTGGTTATTTTGCTTCTCTTACTAAATACCCTGGCCCTTTGGCTGCACAGTTTACAAGAAAGGATTAATAATAGATGAATGCGGTTGAGCTTATAAACTTTAGTACCTGGTACGGACCCAAAAACATTTTAAAAAACGTAAACATTGGGTTTAGTTCCGATGCCATTACTGCTATTATGGGGCCATCAGGTTGTGGGAAAACTACTATGCTGCGCAGCATTAATCGTACTGCCGAGATGGAAACAGGTTTTAAATGGGATGGCGATATCCAGGTGCTGGGGCAGTCAATAAATAAAGTGAAGAATGTTGCTAGGGTACGCCGGCAGGTGGGGATGGTTTATCAAACCCCGGTGGCATTACCCATGAGCATAAAGGAAAATGTACTTTTCGGCCCCAGGTATTACGGACTAAAAGGTCGGTCACAAGGGGATGCCATAGTGGAAGATTGCCTGCGTAAAGTAGCTCTGTGGGATGAAGTTAAAGATCGGTTAAAACAACCAGCCTCACAGCTTTCGGGCGGGCAAAAACAGCGCCTGGCTATGGCCCGGGTATTGGCGGTTGAACCCCGGGTATTACTGCTGGATGAGCCCTGTTCCAGTCTGGATCCGGCCTCAACTAGTTTGATTGAGGAATTATTAATGCGTCTGGCAGAGGATTTATCTATTATCATTGTCACCCATAATCTCTTTCAAGCCCGTCGTATTGCTGATGAGACCGTCTTTATGTTAGATGGGGAGGTAGTGGAGAAGGCACCCACCGAGACTATTTTTACATCTCCCCGCCATGAAAAAACCCGCGGCTTTATTTCTGGATTATTTGGGTAGTTGAGTAAAAGGAAAATTGTCATCTTTGCCAGGGGGCATGGTAAACTAAATACCAACAAGAGTATATAACCCTGCTGGAAAGGAGCGTAAGCTATGCGATTGGGAATAGTTAGTGATACCCATGGTAATCTGGAGAATTTGCGGTGGGTGGCCGAGGAGTTAGTAGAGAATTGCGATGTAGACTTTATTATTCACCTGGG
>CAZUFR010000165.1:0-1363 GCA_964619655.1 uncultured Syntrophomonas sp.
GGAAAAGTGGTGGCTTCGGGCAGCCTGGAGGAGATTACCAAAACGGCAGATTCACTTACCGGCCAGTATTTATCCGGGCAAATGGATATAGAGCTGCCCTCCCGGCGTCGTAACGGCAATGGGGGATTTGTAGGGGTGCGCGGGGCAGCTCAGCATAACCTGAAAAACATCGACGTAGATATACCGCTGGGAAAAATGGTGGTCATAACCGGGGTATCAGGTTCCGGGAAAAGCACCCTGGTAGGGGATATCATGTACCCGGCTCTGATGAAGAAACTGCATGGGGGCAGGCATCGTCCAGGTTTGCATCAGGATATAGAGGGAGTAGAACAGATTGACAAGGTAATTAATATTGACCAGTCACCTATAGGGCGTACCCCGCGGTCTAATCCGGCTACTTATACCGGTGCTTTTGACGGAATTAGGGAGCTTTTTTCTAGGACCGCAGAGTCGCGGGTAAGGGGTTATAAGCCGGGACGTTTCAGTTTTAATGTGCGCGGGGGGCGCTGTGAAGCCTGCTCCGGTGATGGCATCATAAAAATTGAGATGCATTTTCTTCCGGATGTATATATCCCCTGTGAAGTCTGCAAGGGTAAGCGCTACAACCGGGAGACTTTGGAGGTTAAATACAAGGGTAAGACTATTGCTGATGTTTTAGAAATGACAGTAGATGAAGCAGTGGATTTTTTTGAAAATATTCCCCGGGTTTATCGTAAATTAAAAACCCTGCAGGAAGTAGGCCTGGGTTATATTCAATTGGGACAACCGGCGCCCTCTTTATCAGGCGGAGAAGCGCAGCGGGTGAAACTGGCCACAGAGCTCTCCCGACGCTCTACGGGTAAGACTTTGTATATACTGGATGAGCCTACTACCGGGCTGCACAAGGATGATGTTAAACATTTGCTTAACGTGTTAAATATTCTTGTAGATAATGGCAATACCGTCCTAATTATCGAGCATAACCTGGATGTTATCAAAACTGCAGATTATATAATCGACCTGGGACCGGAAGGTGGGGAACAGGGAGGGGAAATAATAGCCCAGGGCCCCCCCGAAGAAGTCGCTCAAAACCCCGATTCATATACCGGAAAATATTTGAGGAAGGTGCTAGGGGACTAGGTGACAGGGGACGGTTCCTGTGTCACCTTAAGATTAAGGTGACACAGGAACCGTCCCCTGTCACCTGCCTGAAATCTGTGTCTATAAGGTGAATTTATGTTAAAGGAGCGTTTGGGAAATGTGCCCCTGAAACCAGGGGTTTATATTTATAAGGACAGTGAGGGCCGGGTTATTTATGTGGGCAAGGCTAAATCACTGCGTACCCGCATGCGCTCCTATTTTCAATCCCCGCAAAAGTTGCACC
>CAZUFR010000165.1:1463-3570 GCA_964619655.1 uncultured Syntrophomonas sp.
AAATCACTGCGTACCCGCATGCGCTCCTATTTTCAATCCCCGCAAAAGTTGCACCCTAAAGTTCGGGCTTTGATGGCCCGGGTGGCTGATTTTGATTATATTGTTACTACCAGTGAAGTGGAAGCTCTGATTCTGGAGAACAACCTGATTAAATCCTACCAACCCCGCTATAATATTCAACTGCGGGATGATAAAACCTACCCTTACCTGAAGGTTACTACCGGGGAGGATTATCCCCGGGTGACCCTGGTGCGGGAAGAAAAGGACGGAGTTTCCCGGTATTTCGGACCTTATACCGATGTCACCTCCCTGCGTGAGACCTTAAAACTGTTAAATCTGATCTTTCCCTTACGTACCTGTAAAACTTTGCGCATGGGGAAACGTCCCTGCTTGAACCATGATATTAACCGCTGCCTGGCACCTTGCAGTGGCGAGATTAAGAAGGAAGAATATCGCCAGGTGGTTGATGGTCTACTAGATTTTATGGAGGGAAATTCCCGAGAGCTATTAGAGCAAAAAGAAGAGGAAATGAAAGTAGCGGCTGCCCGCCTGGAATTTGAAAAGGCGGCCCATCTGCGTGACCAGATAGAAAGCATTAAAAAGGTAGGGGAAAAACAGAAGATTAGTTTTGAAAACCCTTATAACCTGGATGTAATAGCTTTGAGCGGGAAGGAAAAGGAACACCTGGTGTTGCTGTTTAAAATCCGGGTCGGTACCATAGTGGCCAAAGACACCTTCTGGCTGAACCGGGCCATTGATGAAGAGGAAGCTCAATTGATGGAGTTTTTCCTGAAGCGTTATTACTCGGACCGCAGTGATATACCGACAGAAATTCTACTCAGCCATTTGCCCGAGGGCGTTGAGGTGCTGGAATCCTGGTTGCGGGCCGAAAAAGGGCGCAAGGTGAGGCTGCGGGTGCCACAGCGGGGAGATAAGAAAAGCCTTTTGGATTTGGTTGTAAATAATGGTGCATTGCTCTGGCAGGAGAAGCACGAAAAAGAACAGAAAAATCAGGCTATACTGAAACAATTGAGTCAGGTGCTAAACCTGGAGGTAGTGCCGCAGCGGATAGAATGTTATGATATTTCCCACCTGAGCGGAGAAGAAACGGTAGCCTCTATGGTGGTTTTCACCGGGGGCATGGCGGATCGTAAAGCCTACCGCCGCTTTAAAATGAAAATAGACCAGAACGATGATTTTGCGTCGCTCAGCGAAGCTTTGCAGCGGCGTTTTAAGCGGGCCCGGGAGGGGGATGCAGCATTTCTGCCGGAACCGGATTTGATTCTTATTGACGGAGGGGCCGGGCAGGTAAATGCAGTGCATAGAGTTCTGCAGGAAATGCAGGTTAATATACCGCTTTTTAGCCTGGCCAAGAAGAATGAGGAGATTTATAGGCCCGGTCCAGCCGCTCCTCTGCGTCTTTCTCGGCGGGATGAAGCCTTGCAATTATTGCAGAGGCTGCGGGATGAGGCCCATCGTTTTGCTATTGAGTACAATCGTCAGCGCCGTTCCGGTAAAGTTCGGGCCTCCAGCCTGGATGGCATCGAGGGTATCGGACCGGCACGGAAGAAAAAGCTGTTAAGCCATTTTGGCTCGGTTAAGGCAATACAGCAGGCTTCTGTGGAAGAATTGCTCCAACTCCCCGGCATAAACCGCACGGTAGCAGAAAACGTCTATAAGCATTTCCATAAAAGGGAAAGGTGACAGGGGACGGTTCCTGTGTCACCTTAAGATTTTTTAAGGAAAGCAATCGATTGGGGCCAAAATTATGTTAGAATAATGGCAAATAGTAATATATATTTTATATAAAGGTATTCACTAATGTTATTCGGGGAAGGGGGAATTGATCGGTGCATGGTTGGGTTATCAGGTGGTTACTTAGTATTCTTGCCTTATTATTAACTGCGGCGCTTATTCCGGCTTTTGAGCTTTCCGTGTGGGGGGCTATAGTAGGATCCATTTTTCTAGGGATAATTAACGCGGTTATTCGTCCCCTGTTGATTATTCTTACCTTACCACTAAATGTTGTGACCTTGGGACTGTTTACCCTGGTTATCAATGGTTTTATGTTATGGATTACATCTGTAACCATCAAAGGTTTTGAAAT
>CAZUFR010000166.1:0-3569 GCA_964619655.1 uncultured Syntrophomonas sp.
ATGGCATTATAAAGATGAAAAAAGATTTTTCTTGGAAAGGAGTTTTTATAGTGCTTGGTACAATTGTACGTTTTATAGTATCTGCCCTGGTTTTACTTCTGGTGGGCTACCTGCTTCCCGGTATTACAGTATCCGGATTTGTTGGAGCATTAATTGCTGCAGTAGTTATAGCCGTTCTCGGTTATATAGTAGAAGCCATCCTGGGTGACAGGATTTCACCGCGTTCCCGGGGAATTGTTGGCTTTATTACTGCTGCTGTAGTTATTTATGTAGCCCAGTATATTATTCCCAGTTATCTATCCGTATCCCTGCTCGGCAGCTTGCTGGCAGCTTTCGTAATCGGCCTGGTGGATGCATTTATTCCCACCGAATTACGCTAAACGGATATAAAAGAGAAAACACCCCTTATTATTGTAGACCAGTTTTTGCGCTGGTCTATTATTTTTTGTAGTCATCGAAACCATCCTGGTGTATATACGAAAAGGCATTGAACTTATGTAGAAAGCAAAGTACAATGTAAAAAGTAACAATGCTACTATAGTTGTTCGGAATTTAGGATTATAGGAGGCAGTAATAATGTTTGGTTTCATTGGGAATATTGGACCCTGGGAACTAGTTTTTATACTGGCAATAGCCTTAATTGTGGTAGGCCCTGGTAAGCTGCCGGAAGTTGCCAAATCGATGGGTAAAGCCGTAAATGAATTTAAGAAAAGTACTTCTGGAGTAAAAAAAGAATTCGAGAATGCTATAAAATTTGATGATCCCCCGGTAGAAGTGAAACCGTCGGCAGTTAACAGTGAAACATTACAAACTATCGTGGAAACTAAAACCGAGGTCGTTAACACGACTGAGAGTGTAGAAAGCAATATGGAGGAAAAAAACGACTCCACTGCCAACCCTGTAAATTAAGTATATCAAATTAAAAATTAAGAATTCAAAATTCTTTATAATCTCTTATCCAGAGAGGTGGAGGGACTGGCCCGATGAAACCCGGCAACCGCCTGTTGAGGTATGGTGCCAATTCCTGCAGGGATATCCTGGTAGATGAGAGGCAATGACAGTTTTAGCCCCTCATTATTTGGAGGGGCTTTTGTTATAAACTGTTGTGAAAGGGAGTGTTTACAAAATGAGACCAGATGTAGAGGAATTATTAAAGCGGAAAGTATTAATTCTGGATGGGGCTATGGGCACTATGCTACAGGAACAGGGCATGATGCCAGGGCAATGTCCGGAATTATTTGGAATAGATAACTTTCGAATGTTAAGCGATATTCATAGTCAATATATTGAAGCTGGTGCCGATATTATACAGACTAATACCTTCGGGGGTAATTGTTTTAAACTGGGGGAGTATGGTTTAGAAAACCGGGTGGAGGAAATAAATGCAGAAGCAGTAAGAATAGCCCGGCAGGCTGCGGGGGATAAAATCCTGGTTGCAGCCTCTATAGGACCCAGCGGTAGACTATTGCCCCCCATGGGAGACGTCGATTTTGACCAGTTGTATACCGCTTTCAGTGAGCAGGTTAAAGCCTGTGAAAAAGCTGGTGCAGATCTCATTTCTATCGAGACTATGACTGATATAGGCGAGGCTCGGATTGCTCTGATTGCTGCTCGGGAAAATACCCGTTTACCGGTAATAGCCCATATGACTTTTGAAAATAGTGGTCGTACCATGATGGGAACTGACCCTCTGACTGCGCTACTTACACTGGAAGCCCTGCAACCTCTGGCAGTTGGGGCTAATTGCTCCGGGGGGGCTCGGGAGCTTTTGCCGGTTATTGAGACAATGAGCCATTACTCCAGAGTTTACTTATCAGTGGAACCTAATGCCGGTTTACCCCTTTTGTTGGAGGGTGAAACCGTTTTTCCCGATAGTCCCGAGGAAATGGCAGAATATGCCTTGCGTCTAAGAGATGCTGGTGCTGGTATAATTGGCGGTTGCTGTGGCACCACCCCTGAGCATATTAGAGCCATGGCCAACGTTTTGCGGGCTGTACCAGCTTTGAAAAGGACTGGGAAAAAGATATTTGCTCTCACTTCTCGCAGCCACCGGGTAAATATACGGGAGGATGCACTAGCCTATATTGGGGAAAGAATAAACCCTACTGCCAGAAAAAAACTGGCCGCGGATATTAAGGATGGGCAGATGCAGATGGTGGTAGAAGAAGCTCGTAATCAAGTGGCGGCAGGAGCACCCATACTAGATGTTAATATGGGAGTACCTGGTATTGATGAGGTTGCTGCTATGAAACAGGCGGTTTTATCAGTGCAAGCTGCAGTAGATATACCTATTTCTATAGATTCTACCAATCCACTGGTAATAGAAGAGGCTCTAAAAAATTATGTAGGACGTCCTTTAATCAACTCAACTACTGGAGAAGACCGGCAACTGGATATCATTCTACCCCTGGCCAAAAAATATGGGGCAGCTGTACTGGGGCTATGCCTGGATGAGAAGGGCATACCGAAAACCGCTGAAGGCCGGATGGAAGTTGCCCGTAAAATATATAAAAAGGCCCGGGAATATGGACTGCGGGATGAAGATATATATATAGACTGTCTGGTACAGACAGCCAGTGCAGAACAGTCTCAGGTTATGGCGACTATTAAGACCCTGCGGCAGGTAAAAGATGAACTGGGAGTAGGGATGGTACTGGGGGTAAGCAATGTTTCCCATGGCCTGCCGGCCCGGGATATTTTAAACTCTACCTATTTAGCCATGGCCCTGGCTGCAGGTTTGGATCTTCCTATTATTAACCCATTTGATGATAGAATGAGGGATACCATAATGGCTGCCGGGGTACTCTTAAACCGAGATCGTAACTGTTCTGCCTTTATTAAAGAATATAAGGACCGTCAAGGAGGTTCAGCACCAGGTGGAGGTAAAGTGCGTCATGATATATGCAATAGTTGTAACATCCCCAGTCTTTTAACTGGTTCGGCCAAAACCATAAAAGCAGTCGAACCTGGTACTGATAAATCCGAAGATGATAACATATCAATTAACCAGCAATTGAAAAACGCAGTTCTGGAAGGAAACCAGGACGGGATTGAAAAACTGCTGGAAAAAGCTCTCCATGAGTTCAACCTGGAACCTCTAGACATTGTCAATCAGGGATTGATTCCCGGAATTGAGGAGGCGGGGGAGCGCTATGACCGTAAGGAATATTTTCTGCCCCAATTGATGATGGCGGCAGAAACTATGAAAAAGGCTTTTACCATAGTAAAACCACTGTTAAGCCAGCAAGCTAGTCAGAGCCGGGGTACTATCATAATGGCTACGGTGGAAGGGGATATACATGACATTGGTAAAAACATTGTCTGTGTTTTGTTGGAGAACTATGGGTTCAGGGTTATTGACCTGGGTAAAGATGTAAAGGCAGAAGTAATCCTGGATTTAGCCGAAAGAGAAAATGCCCATATTATCGGACTTAGTGCCTTGATGACTACTACCATGCCGGCCATGAAAAAAGTAATCGAGGAGGCCCGAACCCGGGGTTTGCAATGCAAATTCATGGTAGGGGGTGCAGTTTTAACCCCTGAATATGCTCAAAGCATTGGGGCTGATG
>CAZUFR010000167.1:0-3517 GCA_964619655.1 uncultured Syntrophomonas sp.
GCTTTCGGTTTGGGAGAAACCGGAGCCATGCTTAACCCGGCAGCCCGCTGGGCCCTTTGGCGCGAAGGGGATATTATTCTTGATGTTGGTTATGGTGTTTTTGGGGCGCAAACCTTGAATTTAGTGGAAGGAGCCCTGGAATCAACTGAATTACGGGTTATTGCCGTAATAAATTATACTCGCCCTATGACCAGTAACCGCCAAAGGATTACTGAGTATATTAAGAACCTGGGTCGGGTGGATGCCATTGTTGCTAATACTCATTTAGGGAATGAGACTACCGTAGAAATTATTAAACAGGGTAACAATGAAATTCTGGCAGTAGCTCAGGAGCTAAACATACCGGTAGATTACATGGCGGTTGATGAAAATATGAGGGATTCTATCAAAGCAGAAGAATTTAATCTTCCAATCAGGTTTATACACAGGTATATGCCGCAAGCTTTATGGTAGGATAGTAGCAAAAATTATAGCTTTTGTAATTAAAGACAATGGGAGGTGTTTATATAAATGCAACAGGTCATCACCGAGAGTAAAAAAGCATTTATGACTGGTAATGAGACCGCGGCCTGGGCAGCACTGGCTTCCGGCGCTGACGTTATGTTTGGCTACCCTATTACCCCCCAGAACGAAATAATGCACTACTGGACTCGTTTGGCTCCTCAGTATGGTAGGGGGTTTCTCCAGACCGAAGATGAAATATCGGCTGGTTTTACCGTTTGCGGGGCAGTCCAGAGCGGAAAGAAGGCTTTTACTGCCACCGCCGGACCGGGTAATGTATTGATGCAAGAGCCCTTCGGCATGGCTGAAGCTATGAGGCTGCCCTTGCTAGCCATCATCCAGCAGCGGGGGGGACCGTCTTCAGGGACGGTAGTCTATTCCCAGCAGGAAGTAGCTCTTACAACCTTCGGAGGTAACGGAGAAGGTTGGCGTATAGTTTATTCCACGGCTACCCATCAGGAAATTTTTGATTATATAATTAAGGGCTTTAATACGGCCTGGAAATACCGGTTCCCTACCTTTATTCTGGGTGACGGTTACCAGGCTAAAATGCGCGAGCCTCTGGAAATGTATGATCCGGAAACCCGCGGAATTAAAATGGTTGATACTTATCCCTTGATAGGTCTGGACGGTAGTATTACTGCTGCTGAAAGGGAACCACAACACTTATGTAACATATATAGCCTGGAAGAAGAGCTTTATGATGTGGTGATGAAAATCTCCGCTGAATACGAAAGCATCTCACCGGAAATAGTGGAATACGAGGAAAGACAATGTGAGGATGCTGAAATAATAATACTTTCCCATGGAGTAGTATCCAGGGCGGCAGATGATGCGGTAAAAGCCCTGCGGGCTCAGGGTATTAAGGCCGGCTATTTCCGCCCCATTACCCTTAGACCCTATCCGGAAAAGCAACTGCGTGCAGCCATAGCTAAAAGCGGTGCTAAGAGATTACTTATAGCAGAATCAGCCTATGGTCAATTCTATCGCCTGACCAGGCAGGAGATTTATGGAGAAACAGTAAAAATGGAAACCCTGTTTATGCCGGGTGTTGGAATAATTGATTATGACATCATCAGTAAAGTGAAGAGCATTCTCTAAGGAAGGGGGTACATTAATGCAGATGGTAGCACCAGCAACACCAAAATCATGGTATTTACCAACTAAACCGCATAAATTCTGTCCCGGCTGCGGGCACGGAATTGTGTTAAAAGCGCTGGGTGACGTAATAGATGAATTGGAAATTCAGGATAGAACCATATTCGGATGTGACATAGGCTGTTCCTTGCTTTCCTGGGATTTCTTTGCTTGTGACAGCACCCAGACCCATCATGGCAGAACTACTCCGGTTATGGTAGGGATAAAAAGAGCCCGCCCGGAACTTATAACTATAGGATATATGGGAGATGGAGGCGGATATTCCATTGGTTCCCAGCATCTGCTCAACGCCGCCGTACGTAATGAAAAAGTTACGTTAATACTGGTTAACAATACTAACTACGGGATGACCGGAGGTCAGATGGCACCCACCACCCTTCCCGGGCAAAAAACGGAAACTACTCCTTTTGGCCGAGATCCGGAACTGACCGGATACCCCACCAAAGGACCGGAGTTTATTGCTCAGCTTACCCCGGATAGCGCTTATGTGGCCAGAGCTACGGTATCAAAATATAACCAGTTAAGAAGATTTATTAGAAATGCCCTGCGCAATCAAATAGAAGGCAATGGTTTCTCTTTTGTGGAAGTGCTTTCTACCTGTCCTACCAACTGGAGGACTAATGCCCAGCAGACCTGGCACTTCTTGGAGGATGAGATGGAGCAGTATTTCCCGGTAGGAGAACTAAAAAACCCCTTTGGAAAGGGGGGTAAATAAATGGCTTTGGTGAAAATAGCGTTGGCAGGTGAAGGCGGTCAGGGAGTACAATCAGTTGCTGAAATAATAGCCGAAGCAGCTTATAATGAAGAAAAACAAACCATTTATATACCTAACTTTGGGCTGGAGCAACGGGGAGGAGTATCTATCGCTTTTATCCAGGTAAGTGACGAAAGAATAGGTGCCCCCAAATTTAACAAAGCGGATGTAGTTATTGCCCTTAGTGAAAGGGCGGTTGGACGTACCGCTCATTACTCCGATGAAAACACCCTCTTTGTTTATGACTCTGGTTTTAAGGTAGATGAGGCGGATTTTCCTCGCGAGGCCAAGAAAATAATCGGGTTACCAGCCATTGAAACCGCCAACAAGGAATTGCACCCGCGGGTTTTTAACATTATTATTATGGGTGCGGTAATAGGCCTTACTAATATAGTAGACTTTGAAGCTGCTAAAAAAGCCCTGGAGAATAAACTGGGCTACAAATTTGAGAAGAATCCGGAGCTAAGAGAACTAAACTACAAAGCGCTGGAATTAGGTAAGAAAATGGCTGAGGAATCCTTGAAGGAAGGGGGGCATTAATTATGAGTAAAGAATTAAAACCGATAACCTTCCCCATGGAAAAAGCAATATTTTATATATTCCCCGACTATTGCAAGGGCTGTGGCCTGTGTAGAGAAAAGTGTCCTAACGGCGTACTGGTATGGTCGGAAAAATTGGGCGTATATGGTACCCCCACAGTTAAACCTAAAGATGAAGATAGTTGCATAGCCTGTAACATCTGTGAAATGGTCTGCCCCGATTGTGCCATACTAATAGAAAGAATTCGCCAGAAAAAAGCGCTGTAGTATAATGGCCCCGCTCTGAAAAGGGCGGGGTTTTTTAGTGAGTATTTTTATACAGCCAGAATAATATTTATTACTTTTTGCAGTAGAACCACAGTTTAGTAGCAATTAAAAACGAAATAGTAAATCTGTTGTCAAATTATAAACTTAGATATATAATAGAAAAGTACTTGCGCTAAGCTTAACGCGGAGTACTTATTTTATGCCTCAAAAATGCAGGCAATAGCGCTTGACATAGGAACAAGGGCATGATAATATATGTTTTGCGCCCACGGAAAGCGGGCTGCGAGATCTTGATAAA
>CAZUFR010000168.1:0-1927 GCA_964619655.1 uncultured Syntrophomonas sp.
TTACTGCCTTTTTATTACTTCTAAACCACCCATATACGGTCGTAATATTTCCGGAACTACTACGGAGCCGTCCTCTTGCTGGTAGTTTTCCAGTATGGCAGCTACGGTTCTGCCAATGGCTACCCCGGAACCATTCAGGGTATGCACATACTGCATTTTCTCCTTGGGTGCAGGCCGATAACGGATATTTGCCCGCCGTGCCTGAAAGTCCTCACAGTTGGAACAGGAGGATATTTCCTTGTAGTCACTGTACCCCGGCATCCACACTTCCAGGTCATAGGTTTTAGCTGAAGAAAAGCCCGTATCCCCGGTGGAAAGCAGTACTACCCGGTAAGGTAGACCTAATAGCTGCAGTACTTTTTCAGCATTGGCCGTCAGTTTTTCCAGTTCCTCATAAGAGCTCTCCGGGGTCACTATCTTCACCAGTTCCACTTTGTTAAACTGGTGTTGACGAATTATTCCCCGGGTATCCCGCCCGTGGGATCCGGCTTCGGCACGGAAACAGGGAGTATAGGCGGTAACGTATTTGGGTAAATCTTTGGCCTCCAGAATTTCTTCTCGGTAAAGGTTAGTCAATGGTACTTCGGCGGTCGGAATTAAATACATTTCCCGCCCTTGTACTTTAAACATATCCTCAGCAAACTTGGGAAGTTGCCCGGTTCCCACCATACAGTCGGCGCTTACCATGAAGGGGGGTAATATTTCCTGATAGCCATGTTCACTGGTGTGGATATCCAGATAGAAGTTAATAACTGCCCTTTCCAGGCGGGCACCCATACCTTTGTAAACGGTAAAACGGGCCCCGGATAGTTTGGCCGCCCGTTCAAAATCAAGTATATCGAGATTAGGCCCAATATCCCAGTGGGCCAGGGGTTCAAAATCAAACTGCCTGGGCTCACCCCAGCGCCGTATCTCGGTATTAGCGCCCTCATCCGGCCCTACCGGTACCGATTCATGGGGAATATTAGGCAGATTGAGAAGTATTTTCTCTATTTCTTGCTCCACTGCTTTGAGGCTCTCGTCCAGTACTTTTATTTCCTGACTGACCAGGCGCACTTTCTCCATTAACTCTGCCGGGTCCTGCCCCTGCTTTTTCATTTTTCCTACCTGCTGGGAAGAAGTATTGCGGAAGTTTTTCAGCTCTTCCGCCTGGCCTAATATGGCCCGACGCTTTTCATCCAGCAGCAGAAATTGGTCCAGCACTCCACTCAGGTTGCGTTTTTCCAATTGTTTTTCCACTTCTTCTGGATTGGCTCTTATTTTGCGAGCATCCAGCATATTAACACCTTCTTTGAATATTTTACTTTACTTAGAACTCCAGCAACCGGGGCCGCTCTTTTATTCCATCCAGGTCTTTAAGTTTTTCCAGTACATTATCGCTTACCTGGTTATCCACATTGATTAGCATAATGGCAATCTCGCCCCTGGTCTTGCGGGCAACTTTCATAGAGGCAATGTTTACCTTTTCATCCCCCAGGGCGGTAGCAAGTGGTCCAATAACCCGGGGCCGGTCATGGTTTTCCACCATTATTACATAGCCTTCCAGTATGGTTTCGGTTTCATAACCATTAATTTCTACCAGCAAGGGATCGTGGCCTCGGGATACGGTACCGGCTATTTCCAGTTGGTGGTTATGGTTAAACACCCTGGCCGTAACTATGTTCTTATAGCGCTTGGAACTCTGGTCTTCCTTTTTTTCATAAACCTGGATACCCCGGTCTTCGGCTACTAGTCTGGCGTTAACGTAGTTGACTTTCTCGTCCATAACTGGTTTAAAGAGCCCCTTTAAGAATCCTACTGTGAGTATTTCGGTTTCGTTCATGCTGATAGGGCCGCTATAGGTTAACTCGACCCGGCTCACCGCGGATTTTTCCAGTTGATAATAGAAACTGCCCATTTTTTCAGCCAACAGGATATAGGGCCGCAG
>CAZUFR010000168.1:2027-3516 GCA_964619655.1 uncultured Syntrophomonas sp.
GGAGTATTGGCTACAATGACTCCGTAACGGGTGCAGACCTCAACATCAATGTTGTCAATACCGTTTCCAGCCCGACCCACAACTTTCAGGCGAGTACCCCGACTAATCAGTTCCTCATTTACTTTGGTGACACTACGAACAATCAAGGCATCATATTGATCTATGATATTTAGCAGTTCCTCCCGGGAAATGCCGTCCCGGTAATCTACTTCGAGTTCGGTTTTTAATAGTTCTATTCCCTCATCGGCTATTCTTTCTGTAACAATAACCCGCTTTTTTTCCATTTTCTATTCCCCTTTCTATACGTTTTTATGGGTTTGTAAAAGTATCTCCTGGGCTTTTTTAACTCCGGTACCGGTTTTAAGGTTAAAACCCAGTTTTACCAAAATAATCTCCAAAGCTGCCAGGACTGAGAGTAAGTCAAGTTCTCTTACATAGCCCAGATGCCCTATACGGAAAATAACATCGTCCAGTCGCTGTTGACCTCCAGCCATTACTATATTAAATTCTTCCCTCATAGCCTGGCGTATCCGATTAGCCCCCATTTCAGGTGGAGCTATAACTGAGGTTAGAGCTGGAGAAGCGTTTTCATCTGCTGCCAACAACTTAAGTCCCATTTCTTTAATCGCTTCCCGCACCATATGGCGGTAATTCATATGCCGGGCAAGTACATTTTCCAGGCTCTCTTCCTTCATCATGTGCAGGGCTTCCTGCAACCCGTAATAAAGGGATACTGGTGGGGTAAAAGGAGTCTGCCCTTTTTCCAGGTAATCTAATCCTTTACCAACATCCCAATAATATTTGTAGTTCCGGCTTTCCCTATAAACCTGCAAGGCTTTATCGTTAAATGCCATAAAAGAAAGTCCCGGGGGAATCATAAAGGCCTTCTGGGAACCACTTACTACTACATCCAAATTCCATTTATCCATATATAAATCTGCTGCCGCCAGGCTACTGACAGCATCAACCATGAAAAGGGCGGGGTGGTCACCTAGGGCCTGGCGAATACCTTTTATATCGTTGCATACGCCAGTGGAAGTCTCGTTATGGGTAATTAATATAGCCTTTATTTCATGATTAACATCTGCATCTATCTTTTCTTTTATTTTTTCGGGGTCAGCCGCCTCTCCCCAGGGAAAATCTATTTTTTCCACCCGTGCTCCAAACTCGGTAGCTATCGAGGCAAAACGGTCACCAAACACACCTATAGAGATGGCTATTACCTTATCTCCTGGGGATATGAAGTTTACCACCGCCGCTTCTAATGCGCCGGTACCTGAGGCTGGATAAATTAATACATTATGCTGGGTACGATAGATTTGTTTTACCCCTTCAATTACGTCACCCAATATTTGTTTAAACTCGGGTCCCCGGTGATTAATAACCGGTTTAGACATTGCCCGCACTACTCTTTCCGGTACGGGCGTGGGGCCGGGAAGCAGTAAAAACTGTTCGCCCACAATCATCTGTTTAATAACCCTCCTTAAAT
>CAZUFR010000169.1:0-3495 GCA_964619655.1 uncultured Syntrophomonas sp.
CATAAGCACCGCCATCTGGTGGGGGAAGGTCATGGGGGAAAATGAAAGACGGTAATTAGCTCTTCTCTTCACCTTTTCAGATAGGCCGTGAGATCCTCCAATAACCAGGTTAACCCTGGATTTACCGGAGAGATTCCATTGTTCCAACAGCTGTGCAAACGCTTCTGAGCCGATACTACTCCCCTGGATATCCAGGACCACCAGGATGTCATCATCACTAACCAGTTTCAAAACCCGCTCACCTTCCCGGCTAAGCACCCGATTAATCTCACTCTGCCCCGCCCGGGGGTTAGTTTTTTCCTCCAGACCATCTATGAGTTCTATACTGGCATAAGGCTTAAGCCTTTTCAGGTATTCTTTAATCCCGTTTGAATAATAGGCCTCTTTAATTTTACCTACCGATATAATCTGATATCGCATAGCCCGTCCACCTTATGCAAAATGTATACCATCTTCTCCGGATAGAAGTATCATTATTCCAGTCTATTCCATTAATAAAAAAGCGTTTTCCCCTTATTTCTCATAGTAATGGTTTCCCTTTGCTTATACCCCGGGTAATAAAAACCATTATTTACCTGATTATATAGTAGCCGCTACCTAGTCATTTGCATATTATACAACAAATCTATAAAAGGAGGTATGAAAATGCCAAATGGTGCTAGACCTTTAAATTTTGTGCGCTCTGCACCTGCCCGCGGGTCACGTAATGTATCCCCGGCTATCAGAACTATTACCCTGTTTTTTGACAAAAACGTTGTCAATAATGCGGTATGGACCAATAATCGTAACCAAATCCGTATGTTTAGAGGTTCCACCAGGGTAGCTATCCGGGTTACCAGAATCCCTGATACCGTGGATGTAACCCAGCGCCGTAAAATTTTCGTCCATCCGGTAAACCGACTACGTGCCAATACCAGATACACCATCGTCATTGGCCGTAATCTGAGATCCAAGGCAGGAGAAACTCTGGGTGAAACCGTACGGGTTTCCTTTACCACCGGGGCTAATGGTATCATTCCTGCTGAATAAGGCGTAACTTATCTCCGGGTTTGCGTCTTTTTGACTAGCAAAATACGTGCCAACATTATTTGGACACAATGTTTATATTCCAGTCTATTCCATATACAAAACGCTTAATTTTGTGTCTATAGTTAACAAAATATGTACATTACGGACTCTTAAATGTACCTTTCTTACAATAGCAGTAACTTATATACCATAACTTACCTGTTTTGTGGGGTAACCGGGTTGTATTTGCCTGCATAGTATACACCAAGTTAAGAAAAGGAGGTATAGAAATGGCGCAACCCGGAGAAAAGCCCCTTAATTTTGTAAGCTCGATTCCTGCCAATGGTGCCACCAACGTTTCTCGTAGTATCGGCACCATCACCCTGGTTTTTGATAAGAATGTAGTAGATGATTCAGTTTGGGATGAAAACAAGACACAAATAGAATTTTGGGCCGGCAGTACTCGTCTGGAGAAGAGGATAAACTACAATGTAGTTCGATCTACGGCTATCGCTAAACGCCAAAATATTTATATCAAGCCTATCGGACGGCTGGCTGCCAATACCAAATACACTATCCGTATCGGTCCCAAACTGACATCAAAAGCAGGCGAAAGCCTGGGTAAAAGTGTTATCATTACATTTACCACAGGAAGGAAAGGGGTAGTCCCAACACCAATTGAAGAATAAGGGTCCTGGTTTCCCTAAAACATCATAGCAAGTCAAAAACAGTCCGGTAGGTTTAGTCCTATCTGGACTGTTTACTTTGCTTATCTCAATGTCTACCTCCCTGATCATCTAACTGCGGGACAGAATTACAACGTCTTTCTATTTTCTTCTGTATAGCAACAGGTTCCTTAGGCGAAGTTTTACAGTTAAGTATAAGCACCAGACTAAAACCAATGTAAAAGAAAATGAGAAAATATAGTATTCCCCTGACTGTCTGCCTATTCACAACATTCCTCCTTGAAACCATCTGTTCACTTGTGCGGTAAGAAGCAGTAATATTTTCTAACCCATGGTCTGTTATTATACTGTTCAATATCTTCCATATAAAAAAAGGACGGATATTTTGCCTTGCCCATAGCAAGGTAAAATATCCGTCCTCTGGCTTTTTTAGCTACTCTATAACATTAGCACCCAAAGCACGTAACTTATTGCAAATATCTTCATATCCCCGGAAAATGTAGATGGCATTGTCGATTACAGTCTGGCCCCGGGCTACCAAAGCTGCCAGCACCAGGGCTGCACCAGCCCGCAGGTCAGTTGCTTTTACCCTGGCTCCATAAAGGGTACTAACTCCCTCTACCACCGCGGTATGCCCTTCCACCTTAATATTGGCACCCATACGTTTTAGTTCATCAACTATTTGAAAACGGTTTTCAAAGACATTCTCCACTATAACACTGGACCCCTCCCCCAGGGATAATAGAGCCATCATCTGTGACTGCATGTCGGTTGGAAATCCTGGGTAAGGTAAGGTTTTAATATCAACCGGCAGTATTTTATCAGCAGCCCTTACCAGAATGCCACCGTTGGTCTCTCTAACCTCAGCTCCAGTCTCCTGGAGTTTGGCTACAATCGGATGCAGATGAGTGGGAATAACGTTTTCCACCATTACTTCACCCCCGGAAATAGCTGCGGCTACCATATAGGTACCAGCTTCAATCCGATCCGGGATGATGGCATAACGGCAAGCCTTGAGCTCTTTTACTCCCTCAACCTTGATAATATCCGTGCCGGCACCCCTGATTCTTCCTCCCATAGAGTTTAGAAAATTAGCCAAATCGACTATCTCCGGCTCCTTGGCGGCATTTTCAATTATACTTAAGCCCGGAGTTTTAGAGGCCATCATTATTATGTTTTCAGTGGCTCCCACACTGGGAAAATCCAAATAAACGCGGGAACCTCCCGGGTTTAAGGTACGGGCAAATATATAACCATGTTCAATATTAACTTCCGCCCCTAGAGCCTGAATACCTTTAATATGCAAATCCATTGGACGTGAACCTATATCACATCCTCCCGGAAGGGAAACGGTAGCTTCTTGCTGCCGCCCCAGCATGGCTCCCAGAAAAAGATTGGACGCACGCAGTAACTTGGCTAATTCATAGGAGGTGTGGCTCTTAATTCCACCTGCTGGTGGGCAAATGGACAGGCTACCATCCTCGTTCCAACGTGTGTCCACATCAATATCATTAAGTATTTTTATCATTACTTCTACATCGCGTATCCGGGGTACATTATCTAATATGGTTTCACCATCGGCCATAATACTGGCAGCCATTATAACCAGACCGGCGTTTTTCGCCCCACTGGCCCGTACCGTCCCGTAAAGAGGGTTACCCCCTCTAATTATTAATGTATCTTTCAAGACTTACACCTCTTGTTAAGCTTCTTTGGTAATATATCGGTAAAAATCTTCTTCCCATTCAGTATACGGTATTGATAAAACTATTTCGATAGCTTGTTCCAAACTTTTACCCTG
>CAZUFR010000170.1:0-3462 GCA_964619655.1 uncultured Syntrophomonas sp.
ACTTTATTAAACTGAGCCGCGAACAACAGGAAGAAGTAATTGCCCGTACCTTTTACCGACGCATATAGTGGGACAGGGGGACAGGTCCCTTGTCCCCCTGTCCCATACCGGCGCATGAAATGGAAGAAAATAAGGTTAAGATCTGAGGTTTGAGATGAAAGGTAAAGTTCACTCTATAGATACTTTTAGTGCCCTGGATGGACCGGGAATTAGGACAGTTATCTTTATGCAAGGCTGCGCGCTACGCTGTAAATACTGTCATAATCCAGATACCTGGGCTATAGAAAGCCCTGATGCCCGGGAATATGAAGTTGAAGAATTGATGGAAGTTATTTTAAAAAACCGCGCTTATTATGAAGCTTCCGGTGGTGGTGTAACTTTTTCCGGAGGGGAGCCTTTGTTGCAACACCGCTTTATTAGAGAAGTATTTAAGCATTGTCGTGAAGAAAACATCGCCACCGCCTACGATTCCTCGCTTTATATTAGTCCCCGGGTAATTCTAGATTTGGTACCCCTTACCGATTTAGTATTGGCAGATATAAAACAGATAAACAACGAAAAAAGTCGTTTGCTAACCGGCGCGGATAACCGTTTAAACCTGGAAAACCTAAAGTTGCTAAATGAACATAAAGTTGCTATCTGGATCAGGTATGTGGTACTGCCTGGTTGGACTGATACCTATGAAGATTTGGAAAAAACGGCCCTTTTTATCCGGGACTTACCCCAGGTAGAGCGGGTTGACCTGCTTCCCTACCACTCTCTGGGCAGCCACAAGTGGAAACTGTTAGGCCTGGAATACCAATTACATGAAGTAGAGCCCCCTTCCTCGGACCACTTGCAGGAACTAGCCCAGCTAGTCTCTTCCCTAAGCCAGCGCCCAGTATATTTGGCATGAATTAAGAAAATAGAGGCACTCCCCGCCCCATATGCTATCCATTTGTTCTATTTTTCCTGTCTTTTCTGCTTCTCAGGGAGGATAATCTAAGTTTTTAGCCAATTTATAAATATAAAAGATGTATTATAGAGGTAAGTTTTACTATATTCTTGACGTATTTATGTGAAACATATTATAAGGAGGCTGAGAGTTGTGAAAAAAAGCTTTGTCTATCTCTTGATGTTGTCGTTTCTCTTGACATTTTGTGCTCCAGGGCAGGTAATGGCGGCGGGAGACTTTCCTGATATAAGCCAGCACTGGGGTAAGGATTATATTAGCACTTTAGCCTCGGCGGGATACATAAATGGTTACCCTGATGGTACGTTTAAACCTGATAAGACAGTTAGCCAGGCTGAATTTATCTCGGTTCTTATCAACTGTATGGGAGTTACTCCTACAGACACCACCACCCAGTATTTTAATGATACCAGCAAGCATTGGGCTCTAGGTTCAATAAACGAAGCTGTCAAACGGGGGATACTAATACCCTCCGAATATTCCAATGTACTGCGGCCGGATAGCGGCCTTAAGCGCAGTCAGGCAGCAGCTATGATGGTTCGTGCCCTGGGCAAGCAAGAGAATAACGGAACTATACCTTTTACCGACCAGACTGATGTCCAAAAGAGCATGTACCGTGGATATATTAAAACTGCATTTGACCTAAACCTGTTAACCGGATACCCTGGGGGCGAATTTAAGCCCTTTGAATATATAACCCGTGCTCAGATGTGTAAGGTGATATTGAATTTTATGGAGATAAATGCAGGAGCTCCAGTTAATTCCGGGCAACCACCAGTTGATAATAACCTGATAGGTTCTAGCCTTACTTCCGTAGCTGTAGGAGATGAAGTCTTTAATTTAAACTCTACCCCGGTGTACTTCAAAACTGACTTTACTAACACTCGGATTTATTCAATCAGTTATAACAATGACTATATAACGATCAATAGTCGTTATCGTTTTTTCCTGGATTCTAATATTAATAATCCGGATATCGTAGTGTATAACAACCGCTACGGGGTAGACAAGTTTTTAGTATCGGGAAATAAACTGGTAGCCTATCCATCCTGTCGTAAAGTTGACTCTATTAACAATGGTACTCTCAAATACCAAGCTGATTTTGTCAAACTATATATAAACGCCACCTATACCGAGAAGTATCTTGGCGATATGGAAATTCTAGATGCTACTACAGTAAAAATTAATGATAAAACTTATGAACTTAATAAAGATAAGATTACCATTGAACTAGGTTCAGATTTCTACGATATTACCAGAATAGATTTCGGCTCTACTGAAACCTTGGTACGCACTGTTCCTACTGACAAGGTAATTATTAAGGGTATCGATATCAGAGATATTGCAGCTATTTTCTCTGACGATAAATCCCTGGATTTGGAAAGGATAGATAGAATAGAGTTCATCATTGATGGGGAACATTATAGCTTATCCAATGTAATAATTGATGCTTCCGGTAATTTCACCGTACGGCAAGAGACCTTTGCTCCAGAAGATGTTGACATGATAGTGGATAATAATTATTACAAAATTGACTACCTCAGAATATATAAAGATAAGTTTTATTTCTATTGTACTAGCAGCGAAAGTGATTACTGGGTACGCTTAAACAAAGTCTATGTCGATACGGATCAAATTAAAATTTTAAAAGATAACACGGCCTATGACATAGACCAAGTACTGGTGGTTCAGCGTAATGTAGTTCGTATCAAAGGTAAACAATATGATATTGACTCTACTTTTAAATGCATGTACCGTGATGATGTTTACGATATTGACCGGATAGATTATGATACTACTTTGGATTGTATAACCATAACCGGAACTAAAACTGAAGATAGCTATTGGGCTAACCAACCAAGTAAATATGTATTTTTTGAAAACGATTACAAATACCAGGACGGAGCAACTGACGATGTTAATATTTACGCCGACCGGAAATGGTTAAATTTTAACCAGATTATGGTTACCGATCCAGCCCATTTCACCTATAATGGTAAAACTTATAATATGATTGGTGCCCTGGTACGAATTGGAAAGGTAGATTTTGAGATAATAGATACCGCCTGGCAAGGGCGAAACCGAGTGTTAAACATTTACCTAGAAAAAATCTAGCCCATATTTAAAAGTCCAACTGCTATGTTATAGCAGTTGGACTTTTTCACTTCATAAGAGAACAATTTATGTTATAATTTTATATGCTGTGGGGGCGTGGCTCAGCTGGGAGAGCACCTCGTTCGCAACGAGGGGGTCAGGGGTTCGAATCCCCTCGTCTCCACCATATTAACTGCCATCTATTTCCTTAATTATCCGCAGTCTGGTTTACATGCATAAATACCACTGCCCGCAAACATGATGCGGGCAGTGAGTTTGAAAACTTTTTCTTACCGACTTGTAGCCATAATCTTAATATTCGAAAGCATCTACAGGAATATCCAATACAGAAGTGTCACCGGATGCAATAATATCAGCAGCTATGCAGACATTAGGAACTACATTCATCATGTAAT
>CAZUFR010000171.1:0-3439 GCA_964619655.1 uncultured Syntrophomonas sp.
GCTATGAAGAGGAATTATGGAAACAGGGATTTAGATACATAGCCGGTATAGATGAAGTAGGTCGGGGTCCTATAGCTGGACCGGTGGTAGCGGCAGCAGTAGTTTTACCCCGGAACACTTTTATTGCTGGAGTGGATGATTCCAAGAAGCTTAGTGCAAATAAGCGGAGAGCGCTGGCAGCCGAGATTAAGGCGACTGCTATCTCCTGGACGGTAGTTGCCATAAATCCGCCATATCTGGATGAAATAAATATACTGAATGCTACTCGCAAAGCTATGCACACAGCGGTAACGGAGTTATGTCCCGGTCCTGATTTTCTACTAATAGATGCCCTTAAATTACCCGATATAGGTATTAGACAGCAGTCCTTAATCAAAGGTGACCGTCTTAGTTTTTCTATTGCCTGTGCCTCTATTCTGGCCAAGGTGGAACGGGATGCCAGTATGGAATATTTTGATGTCCTTTATCCTGGTTATGAGTTTGCTAAACATAAAGGATACGCAACCAGGCAGCATATTAACGCCCTTATGGATAAGGGACCTTGCTCAATACACCGGAGTAGTTTTGAACCGGTTAAATCCTTGTTATCAGGAGGTACATATGGACAACAACCAGGTCTCTTTGACCAGGATGATGCTTAATATTGCCACCCCTTCTGACCAGGGCATATCTTTTTCCCGGGGTGAGATTTTACAGGGTAGCGTTCAGGAAGTCAGAGCTGATGGGTTGGTGATGATGTTACTGAAAGGCCGTTTAATTGAGGCGGCTACTGAAGTTATGGTCAAACCAGGACAGCAGCTATTTTTGATGGTGGATGATTTTCGGGATGGTAAAACCTATTTAAAAGTACTTAGCTCTGAGCGTATGGAAAGGCTAGAAAATGCTAATCTTTCTGCTAATCTTAAAAGCATGGGTATACCTGTTCGGGAAGAAACCGTGCTATTAGCCCGTAAACTGTTGCAACATAACCTGCCAGTCACCCCGCATAATCTAAATGAAATGCAAAAAGGGGTTAATATTCTGGGTGCGACCAACCCCAGAAACCTGGAAATAGTAACCCTGGCTCTCTCCCGTGGACTACCGCTAAACCAGCAAGTTTTGAGTGCTCTGCTGCAGTTTATTGATCCAGGAAGTGATTTGAGCAAATTGTTAAGAAACCTTATCCAAAATCTGACTCAGCTTTCTCGTCAGGTAACAGGCGAGGTCTCTCAGCCAGAAGGCAGGGTGCCTACCCCTGCACTTTCGACAACCGGGCAGGGAGCGATTCTGGAAACTAGTACTGGTGGGGGTAGCAAGGCTGAACCGGCAGGCGAGTATAATAAGCAACCAACCTTAAGTCCTGCAGCCAGTAGACCAATATTGGCTGAGAATCCTCCGCTTCAAAATACTACCGTAACGAACCCTGACCGGATGGTAGCGCCAAGTGGGCAAGGGCTTACCGGTAGGGAAGCACAATACCGGGCTGAACCGCAAACCGGGGGGACCCAAACATCGGTCACGGGTAATACTTTGTCCCCGACAGCGTCTGAACCGCCCCGGGATACTGGTAGGGTACCGGTGCAGGTAACCATAATACAGCCAGATGGTGATGAGGGTAGTACCATGAACCGAGCAGCAGCTGAAAGACTTGGCCAGCAGCTGGCAGAGCGACCTGCCGGTACGGCAGTGGCAGCAATGTCAGCAGGTAATGATGAGAAGCAGGCCAGCACGGTAAACCGTCCGGTAGCAGAAAATCCCGGCCAACAGCCTATATTAGAACGCCCGGCTGAAGGTTTGATAGCTAATAGAGAATCGTTATCCCCTGGTGGAGATAAAGTTAGCAGTCTGTCACCGGGAATAAGGGGCGATGGAGATGGGCTTAAATTCCTGGCCCTGATTCGGCCTCTCCTGGATGTTTTGCAAATAGAGTTAAGCAATAATCCTGCTGCCATAAGAGACGGGCTGCAGAACCTACTGCAATCGGAAAAAGAATTGGTGCGAGCCTTAATTCTTGTACAAGACCTGATAAAAGATGGGGAAATCGTATCCAAACTATCCCTTATAAGTGAACTACTAAACCGGGTAGAAGGTATGGAAAGGGAACTGAGTGGGCAGAGAATTTTTAATTACTTAAGTCGTATGCCAGATTCTAACTTCAACTATTACTACTTCTCGTTCCCGGTGAAAATAGACGATGAATACCGTCTCTGTCAAATGCGGGTAAATCGTGAAGCGGGAAACAAATTACTTAAAGAACAGGATAATATAAAATTCATTGTCTCATTAGACACTGCTAACATGGGTATGGTGCTCTTTCATGTTAATTGGAGTAAGAATAAAACCATAACTTTGCAGGGAGTAGTTGAATCAGACAAGGTTATGCATTATTTTAATAAGCATATAAACCAGTTAATTAAAGGGCTCAACCAGCTTGGCTACACAATTAATAACCTGGGTGTGCGAAGGGTTAAGGAGGATGAGGAAATCGATAAACTTAGACCGAAAATGGAAGAAGTACCTATGAAATTCCGGCCCTTTTCCATTGATGTAACGGTTTAGGGGGTAACGTTATGGATAAAGGGAAAGGTCAGGATAAAATTGAAAAGGCAGTAGCCCTACGCTATAACCCGGAGAAAGATCAGGCACCAGTAGTAGTGGCCCAGGGTCGAGGATATATAGCCGAGCGTATAAGGGAAGTAGCCCGTGAGAGCGGGGTACCTTTAAAGGAAGAAAGTGAACTGGTAGAGTATCTCATGGCACTTGATTTATATGAAGAGATTCCTCCTGAGCTATATGCTGTAATTGCTGAAATACTAGCCTTTATATATTCCATGGACAAAAAATATTAAACCGAGGTAGGTTATGAAACGAAAACTAGGATTGTGGGGCGAAGGAATTGCCGCCCGCTATTTACAGGACAAGGGTTACAAGATACTGGACCGAAATTATTACACCCGTAACGGGGAATTAGATATAATATGCGAAAAGGATAGTAAAATAGTATTCGTCGAGGTTAAAACCAGAAAAAGCACCCGCTTTGGTTCTCCCGAGGAGGCTATAACCAGGAAAAAAATCAATCACCTGCGTCAGGCGGCTTTAATATATTTAAATAGTGTTGAGCATCCCTATAAAGAAATACGTTTTGATGTTATTACTATCCTCATAGAAGGTAACAAAGAAGTTATTAATCATATTGAGCAGGCCTTTTAATTAGAAAATAGAATTTTTTTGACACTGATTAACGCTGATTTTTATGATTAACACTGATAATAATTAGAGAAAAGGAATCTGTGTAAGTCATAATAATCTTAAATAATCAGCGGCAGAAAATATTAGAACCAATAAGTCTTATTTTCATAAGTGGTTGCCGTGTGCCCTTCAGGGTATGGCCTCCGGCCATGGGGGGTTAATACGGAAATAGATTAATTATTATTTTTGTAGGAGTGGAGGATTAATTAGT
>CAZUFR010000172.1:0-1322 GCA_964619655.1 uncultured Syntrophomonas sp.
TTTAATGTCTAAAGTGTCTTACTCCGGTAAAGACCATGGCAATTCCCTGTTTGTTACACTCTATAATACTTTCTTCATCGCGGATGGAGCCTCCGGGTTGGATTATAGCGGTGATACCGTAACGGGCTGCCATTTCGACTGTATCTTTAAAGGGGAAGAATGCATCCGAGGCCATGACCGCACCCTGGCATTTATCCCCGGCATGTTCCAGGGCAATAGCAGCAGAGCCTACCCGGTTCATCTGCCCGGCACCAACTCCCAGGCTCATACCATCTTTGGTCACCACTATAGCATTAGATTTAACATGTTTTACTATCTTCCAGGCAAAAGCCAGTTCTTTAAGCTGCTCCGGGGTAGGCTTAACTTCAGTAACTACCTGCAGTTTATCAAAATCCAGTTCGTCGAAGTCTTTCTCCTGAATTACAAAACCGCCGCTTACCGTCTTTAGCAGCAGTTCCTGATTTCTCTCGATAGGAAGCTTAAGCAGGCGCAAGTTTTTCTTAGCCCGCAAACATTCCAGGGCCTCATCCTCATAAGCAGGAGCAATAATTACTTCCATAAACGGTTCTACTGCTTTACGGGCAGTAGCCAGATCCACCGCCCGGTTAAAGGCAATAATCCCACCGTAGGCTGATACCGGGTCGGCAGCAAACGCCCGCATAAATGCTTTTTCCAAAGTATCTGCTACCGCAGTCCCGCAGGGGTTGGTATGCTTAATTATTACACAGGCCGGTTCTTCGAATTCTTTTACCAATTCCCAGGCGGCTTCAGTATCAATTATGTTATTATAGGATAATTCTTTACCATTCAATACCTCGGCATCAGGCAGGCCCTTGCCCGGGTTTACATTGCGGTAAAAACATGCTTTCTGGTGGGGATTTTCGCCGTAACGAAGTTCATATACTTTTTCCCCGGCAAGAATGAAGTTGTCATTAAAAACACTATTATTAAGCCGAGACAAGTATCCGGCAATCATGGAATCATAGGTGGCAGTATGACTGAAAGCCTCCAGGGCCAGGTTAAGCCGGGTTTTAGGGCTGACCTCCCCGTTTTGCTCCAATTCGTCCAAAACCAGGCGGTAGTGTTCGGGTTTAACTATAATAACTACATCCTTATGATTCTTGGCCGCCGAGCGCACCATACTGGGTCCACCGATATCAATATTCTCAATGGCTTCCTCCATGCTTACTCCAGGCTTATTTATAGTTTCCCGGAAGGGATACAAGTTTACCGCCACAATATCTATAGGGGTAATCTGGTTCTGCTCTAATTGTTGCATATGGTTAGGTAAATCCCGCCGAGCCAGTATGCCCCCGTGTATT
>CAZUFR010000172.1:1422-3438 GCA_964619655.1 uncultured Syntrophomonas sp.
TAATTGTTGCATATGGTTAGGTAAATCCCGCCGAGCCAGTATGCCCCCGTGTATTCCAGGATGCAGGGTCTTAACCCGACCATCTAGTATCTCCGGAAATCCGGTAATGTTAGCCACCTGTTTAACGTTTACTCCCGCCTCCTGCAGGCTGCGGAAGGTTCCGCCGGTAGATATTATTTCATAGCCCAGTTTTTCCAAGCCCCGGGCAAAATCTACTACGCCATCTTTGTTCGATACACTAATAAGTGCCCTTTTCATAAATATAGCCTCCTATCAGTTTAAATATAGAGCGGAAATCATGAATTCCTTTGGATTAACTAAGCCTTATTTTTAATTCTAATTCTCACTTTATTACTGCTTTCCTTCCATCTATATACACCCGGCCTTCGGCTAACAACTGTAGAGAGCGCCAGTAAATTTGGTGCTCCTCTAGCAGTATCCTTTCGGCCAGGGTATCAGCATTATCATCTGGTAGCACTGGTACTACCGCCTGCATTAATATTGGTCCGGTATCCATCCCCTTATCAACTATATGTACGGTACAGCCGCTATATCTTACCCCACAATCTACTGCCTGCTGCTGAGCCTGGAGCCCCGGAAAGGCTGGTAGTAATGCCGGGTGGATATTGACGATACGATGCTGAAAATGCTCTAGTAACACCGGGCCTACCAACCGCATATAACCAGCCAGAGCTACTACTGTTACCTGCTGCTCTTTTAGCAGCTTGACCAAATCGGTTTCGTACTCATCCCGATTATTATAGCTGCGGGGATTAAGGTAAACAGCTTCTATATTACGCTTTCGGGCTTTATCCAGAGCAGGAGCTTTTTCCTTATCACTTACCAGCACCTTAATATTTGCATTAAGGTCTCCTCGCTCAATGGCCTGGCAAAGGGCATCAAAGTTGCTGCCTCTTCCTGACGCAAGTACCGCCAGTTGTAACTGCCCCGCTGGTATTACCTGCATCATTTTATTATTACCCCTTCTGCATCTCGGCTTACCTTGCCTATAACTATAGGAGTTTCTCCTTCACTACGCAAGCACTTTAAAGCTTTATCGTGCTGATGTAGCGAAATGGCTAAGATGAAGCCTATACCCATATTGAAAGTACGGAACATCTCTTCCCGGGGTACCCCACCTAATTCTTCAATCAGCTTAAATATCGGAGGGGTATTAATAGTAGCAGCATCAATTACTGCTCCCATTCCGGCGGGAAGAATTCTCTGCAGGTTCTCCCCGATACCACCACCAGTAATATGAGCCATGCCGTTAATTTCTACTTCCTCCAGTAGCCCCAGAATAGTTTTTACATAAACACGGGTGGGAGTAAGTAACACTTCTCCCAATGTCTTCCCCAACATTTCCACATAGCTGTCCATTTTTAACCCGGCCTTTTCCAGCAGTACCTTGCGTGCCAGAGAATAGCCATTGGAATGCAAACCAGAAGAAGGTAAGCCTATTAGTATATCCCCATCTTTAATAGTACTGCCGTTAATGAGACGGGAGCGTTCCACTACCCCCACGGCAAAACCGGCCAGGTCATACTCGTCTTCCCGGTAAAACCCAGGCATTTCCGCCGTTTCCCCGCCAATCAGAGCACAGCCCGCCTGCAGGCAGCCCTGGCTAACTCCTTTAACCAGCGCCTCCACCAAACCCGGTTCTAACTTACCCAGGGCGATATAGTCCAGAAAAAATAGAGGCTCAGCTCCATGTACCAGAATATCATTTACACACATAGCGACCAAATCGATACCTACGCTGTCATGAACCCCCATCAGCTGGGAAATCCTTAATTTGGTGCCTACACCATCGGTTCCTGAAACTAGTATCGGTTCCCGATATTTGCTGTTATCCAGAGCAAAAAAACCGCCAAAAGAGCCGATATCAGCCAGTACCTCCGGCCTTTTGGTCATTCCTACCCACTTTTTAATCATTTCAACCGACTGGTTGGCAGCATCAATGTCCACTCCAGCATCCTTATAACTCAAACCTTTGTTGTTCATAATAAGCCCCCT
>CAZUFR010000173.1:0-3430 GCA_964619655.1 uncultured Syntrophomonas sp.
AGAAAAACAAAACCCCACCGAGCCGTGGTGCCGTAGTTTAAACCTGCATTGCAGGTGGGTACCCTCCTGTGCGATTAATGTTTCCCACTTAATATGTGGGTATACAGCCTCGCACAGAGTTAGGTTCCCTAGTTTTTGGTGTTGGCAAAAACTTAACGGCAAATCACACGTACACAGCAGGGATTTCAACTTTTGTAAGTTTACTTTTGCTAACTAGAATATAGCACAGATTATATACTTCTTCAAGAAACTACTATACACCACTATGCACCATTTCTGGCATTTATGTTACTTGTCTCTTATCTTCAAAGATAGCTCCCGCAGCTGCCTTGGGCTTACTCCGGAAGGCGCCTCAGTCATAGGACAGGATGCACTCTGGGTTTTAGGGAAAGCAATAACATCACGTATGCTATGCCGACCTGACATTATCATTAACAGGCGGTCAATACCAAAGGCTATACCTCCATGGGGAGGGGTACCGTATTGAAAAGCTTCCAGCATAAAACCGAATTTATCCTCGGCTTCTTCATGGCTTAAGCCCAGTAATGAGAACATTTTTTCCTGCCAGTCCCGGCGGTGGATTCTAATACTTCCGCCTCCGATTTCAGTACCATTAAGTACCAAATCATAAGCCCGGGCCTTAACTTCACCGGGAGACTTATCAAGTAAATCAAAATCTTCTACCCGGGGAGAGGTAAAGGGATGGTGCACTGCTACATAGCGTTTTTCTTCCACATCATATTCCAGTAGAGGGAAATTCACTACCCAGACAAAATTCAATTTATTTTCATCAATAAGCTTGAGTCGCTTACCTAGTTCCAAACGCAAGTTACCCAAAACCCGAGCTACTATGTCGGCCTGATCGGCAGCAAACAGCAGCAGGTCACCAGGTTCAGCTCCTACCGCGGTAAGTAATTGCTGTATTTTCTCCTCACTAAAGAACTTGGTTATGGGAGATTTCAGTTCCTTTTCCCCTACTACTATCCAGGCCATGCCGCGGGCGCCATTTTGCACTGCCAGGTTTCCCAGTTCATCTATTTCCCTGCGGGTAAAAGAAGAGCCACAGGTTTTGGCATTAAGAGCCCGTACTACTCCACCCGCTTTAACTGCGCTGGAGAAAACCTTGAACTCTACATCCTTAACAATTTCAGTTATATCCTTTATTTCTAACCCAAAACGCAGGTCCGGTTTATCACTACCGTATTTCTCCATAGCTTCTTCATAGGACAAACGCGGAAACGGTATAGTAATTTGCTGTGCAGTTCCAGCAGCAAAAATCTCCTGCATTAATTTTTCTACCAGGGTAAAGATATCTTCCTCATCGATAAAAGACATTTCCATATCTAATTGAGTAAATTCCGGCTGGCGATCAGCCCTCAGGTCTTCATCTCTGAAACAGCGGGCAATTTGGAAGTACCTCTCCATTCCAGCCACCATAAGGAGTTGCTTAAATATTTGGGGTGACTGGGGCAGGGCAAAGAATTGCCCCGGGTGTACCCGGCTGGGAACCAGGTAATCCCTTGCTCCCTCGGGCGTACTTTTGGTAAGTATGGGGGTTTCTATTTCCAGGAAGCCATTGTTATCGAGAAAGTCACGCATTATTTTTATAACCCGGTGACGTAGGATTAGGTTATCTCTCATCTCGGGACGACGTAAATCCAGGTAACGGTATTTAAGTCGCAGAGTTTCATCTACCTCAATACCGTCTTCGATATAGAAAGGTGGGGTACGGGCAGCACTATAAACTTCCATCTTTTCCACATAGACTTCTATTTTACCAGTCTTTAAGTTGGGGTTTTCAGTTTCTTGCGGTCTTTTACAAACTTTACCCTCCACTGCTACTACATATTCGCTGCGTACCTGTTCCGCCAGGCGAAAGGCGTCCTGGTTTACCTCAGGGCTGAAAACTATCTGGATTAGGCCGGAACGATCCCGTAAATCAATAAAAATAAGACCTCCATGATCCCTTCTAGTATTAATCCAACCATTGAGGGTAACCACTTCACCGACGTTTTCTATATTAAGTTCTGTAGCCCTGTGAGTTCTTTTCATCTACCCGTTTCCTCCTCTAATCTTAGCCAGTCTATCTTTAACAGATTCAATTATCTCTTCCTTATCGACTTGAACCTGCTCTTTGCTCTGCATATCTCTAACAGTAAAATAGCCTTGCTGGATTTCATCGTCACCAATGATTATTACCATTCTGGCCCCCAGTTTATCCGCATACTTCATCTGCGCTCGTCCACTGCGCCCCATATAATCTTTCTCAGCTCTGATATTTTCCTGGCGCAGGCGAGTTAGTAGTTCTAAAGCCTGGAGTTCATATTGGTCAGACATTATAGTAATGAAAACATCACTTTTTCCAGAGTCCAGGTTCTTTGCCGCCAGGGTATTTACGGCCAGTAGTAAACGCTCTATACCCATAGCAAATCCTATACCCGGTAAGTCCGGACCACCGCAGTCTTCCACCAAACCGTTATACCTTCCCCCTCCACCTACTGCACTTTGAGCACCAATGCCGGGGATATGAATCTCAAAAGCAGTATTAGTATAATAATCCAGTCCTCGAACCAGATTATCGTCATGCCGGTAATCTATAGAATTGGCCTTCAGAGCTTCTTTAACCATATCATAGTGCCGGGCACAATCACTGCACAGGTGCTGAAAAAGGGTGGGGTAGTTTACTATAGCCTGGTGACAGGACTTTTCCTTGCAATCCAAAACCCGTAACGGGTTTTGCTGGTAGCGAGTCTGGCAATCAGGGCAGAGCATATCCTTTACCGGAGTAATGTGTTGGATTAGTTTTTGCCGGTAAACATCGCGGCATTGCATACAACCGACCGAATTAATATGAAGCTCATATTCCTTTAAACCCAGGCGCTTTAAGACCTCGATTAGAAGAATAATAACTTCTGCATCTAAATAGGGACTATTGCTGCCAAAAGCCTCTACCCCGAACTGATGGAACTGCCGGTATCTGCCGGTCTGAGGACGATCATAACGAAACATCGGTCCAATATAATACCATTTGGCCGGCATTATGCCACTGTAAATGCTATGCTCAATCAGAGCCCGGGCACAGGAGGCTGTGTTTTCCGGACGCAGGGTAAGACTGCGCAAGGATTTATCCTTGAAAGTATACATCTCTTTGGTAACTATATCAGTACTGGTTCCTACACCACGCTCAAATAATTCGGTATGCTCAAAAATAGGCGTGCGAATTTCCCGGTAACCAAAAGTTTCCGCGGTTTCCTTTAAAATGCCCTCTATATATTGCCATTTGCTGGAATCGGGAGGTAAAATATCGTATGTACCCCTGGGGGCTTTAAGCTGCATGAATTCTCCTCCGAACTAGATTAGTACTTGAATAATTCTAAATTAAGGCTTTTAGCTTGTCAACTTCGGGTGACATGGGGACGGTGACATGGGG
>CAZUFR010000174.1:0-3425 GCA_964619655.1 uncultured Syntrophomonas sp.
TATTCAGTAACTATATAATCAACATCTATGCGGGACGTAGTTACAATAGTACCTGGTTCAAACCAGGGAACTATCCGAGAGATAGTGTCACCCTTGGCGGAAGAGTAAAATGCAATAATAGACTTTCCTCCAGGCGCATCCATAGCACCGGTAACAAACTCCTTATGGCCTCCAGTTCCGCTGAAGAGCTGCATTCCAATTGATTCTGCACAGCACTGTCCGGTAAGATCCATTTGTAAAGCGGCATTGATGGAAACCATTTTATTATTACGAGCTATAATGGTAGGGTCATTTACTACGCTGCTCCGGTGGAATTCCACCGCCATATTTTCATCCAGGAAATCATATAGTTTTCTGCTCCCCAGCGCAGCATCAGTGACAAATTTATCTTTCCACAGGGTCTTTTTACGGTTAGTAATAACACCTGCTTCATATAGACTTAATACTGAATCAGTAAACATTTCCGAATGTAAACCAAGGTCTTTCTTATCACCCAAACATTGAGCAATGGCTCCGGTTATACTACCAAAGCCAATCTGTATGGTGGAACCATCCTCTACCAGATCAGCCGCATAATTTCCTATTAATAAGTCCTTTTCAGATAAAACTGGCTGTTCCAAAGTGGGTACTTCCGCATCCACTTCAACCAAATAGTCTATCTCCGATATGTGTACATGAGTGTCACCAAAGGTCCGAGGAAGGTTAGGGTTAACTTCCATAATTACAATGTCAGCATTTTCGACAAAGTCTTTCTCCAATACCGTACTCAGGGATAAAGAAAAATAACCATGTTTATCCATGGGCGAAACAGCTCCCAGGAATACATTGGGCTTACGATAACCTATCCGTTTTTTGCTAAATTGGTGCAGTTGCAGGGGTACATAGGAAACAGTTCCCTGGGGGTGGGCAGCCCGTGGGCCATGAGAATAGAACCAGCTGTTAAGTAGAAAGTGCCCTTTCATTTCCGGGTTCATAAAAAATTCGTATTTTTTTTGCATCATGGCATTAACCACAGAAACATTTTCTACTCTATCCTTAATGGTATGTAGATTGCTTAGCAAAGTAACCGGTTCACAGCCGCAAAGGGCGGTTACCACTTCCTGATTGCTTTTTATATTTTCCAGCGCTTCTTCTACCGATACCAGCTTACGTTGGTACATTTCTTTATAGTTCAATTATCACACCTCATACTATGGTTATTTAAAAAATCTGCAATTAATAGTAACACGTCACTATTATGGCATAAATCAGGTGTTTTTTTCAATCCCCAAACTTACCAGTGAGGGAAATAGCCAAGGATTAAGCGGTTGGACTTAGGTATATTATTTTTGGTTAACGATAATTTTTATGTATTAAATATCAGGCTCATACATATAATAGTAGATAGCGTTAGTTTAAGTAGTATGGTAGCAAGCAACCGTAATCTTTGCAAAAAGTTGAAATCTTTCTTGAAATGGCTATAGAAAAGATATATAATACTCTTTGCGGGCGGGTGTAGCTCAGTGGTAGAGCCCCAGCCTTCCAAGCTGGTTGCGAGGGTTCGATTCCCTCTACCCGCTCCATTTTTATGTCCCCGTAGCTCAGCAGGACAGAGCAACGGCCTTCTAAGCCGTGGGTCGGGGGTTCGAATCCCTCCGGGGACGCCACTATTGTTTCGAACCAATATGGTGGGTGTAGCTCAGGTGGCTAGAGCACCAGATTGTGGCTCTGGGGGCCGTGGGTTCAAGTCCCATCACCCACCCCATTTAACCCTTGACATCGTCTTGGCCTTACTATTATACTCTTAACTGTTGGGGTGTAGCCAAGCGGTAAGGCAACGGACTTTGACTCCGTCATGCGTTGGTTCGAATCCATCCACCCCAGCCATATGGGCCATTAGCTCAGGAGGTAGAGCACCTGACTTTTAATCAGGGTGTCGGAGGTTCGAATCCTCCATGGCTCACCATTGGAAAATGAAAAACCGCGCAGGTTTGCGCGGTTTTTTTATTTTATTAGAAAGCACACTTGATTGATCATCATGCTCTATCGTGGAAATGACATCCTATCCCTAGTTTATGCTGCTTAACGAGATTCCTGTTCAGTTTCAATTAAATCGCTCAGTATTACAGTTGGCAAGTATTTCGTTGCTTTACGCATAAGTTTTATATCATTTCCCAGTAACAGGTCGCATTGGTTTTGCAGGGCAGTCGCTAAGATAATAGCGTCAGGAAGCTTGATACCGAGGTCAGCACGTATTTTTGCCGCCTGGTCAGCAATTTCCCTGCTAACCGGAATTACCTTTAAATTAGGGAATTCATCCAGAAAAAACTTTATAACTTCCAGGGCATCCTGAATATTATCCCTGTATGGTTTTACCAGTAATTCAGCTTCGGATATAACTGAGACATTAGCTTTGATCTGACCCAGTTCTATCATTTCAAATAGGGGAGCTAATAAATCAACAAATTCAGAAACACCATCCAGAAAATAAATGATAGTATTAGTGTCCAACATAAGATTATTATAGGTAGATATATCTGCAATAAATTGTTCTACTCTGGCCATGGGTCACGTTCCTTTTCTACATATTCATCAACCTCACTTGCGTTACGGCCATATAATCCACGGGTACTACCCATAAGAGCTTTGCTTAAACTCTCTGGCCGTGGTTTCATTATTATCCGGTCATTTTCTACTTCCACTATCAGTTTTTGCCCTTCTTTAAGTTCCAATAAGCGGAAAATTTCAATTGGAATGGTTATTTGCCTCTTACTGGAAATGGTTACACTAGATTTCATATAATCCTCCTTGATATAATGTGGTCGTAAGTAAATTATACTAAAACCAAGCGGAGCATTCAATTCCCATAGCCTTAAATTAAAAAACCCGGCCCTTTGCAAAAGGCCGGGGTTTGTTGTTTATTCTATCGGGTCAAACATTTCTTTGGGGGCGCCACATACTGGGCAAATATCCGGGGGTTCTGGCCCTTCGTGGATATATCCACATACCCGGCATTTCCAGCGTTTGTAGTGTTTCTTACCACTCTTGTCACGTCCCAGGTTACGTATGGATTCACTGGTGTCAACTTTTGTAGCAATTATAATCTCTCCTACCAGTACTCCATCTTTTATATAGCTCTTTTTATAATATTTCTCTACCGGGTCTATCACTTCAACTATGCGGCACTCTTCCGGCGGCAGGTTAACCTCACCAATGGAAAATATCTCCCGGTCAAAAGCTACCAGCATAGTAGAAATTAAAGGTTGTTTATATTCTACCCAATCACCGGCAGCTGCGGCTCCGGCTATCCGGCCCATTTCCATGGATACCGGCCATAATCCTACCGGCCTTTCCCCGAACTGAGCCACATCACCGGCAGCATAAACGTTGCTTACACTGGTGCGCATATTATCATCAACTACTATACCCTGGGCAACTTCTATCCC
>CAZUFR010000175.1:0-3389 GCA_964619655.1 uncultured Syntrophomonas sp.
ATGAAAATAGATGGCGCGGAAAAGGTCCATGCATCTTTGGGATCCACGCTGAGAGATGTACGGCTGAGCAAGGCACAGGCTCTGCGGTGATAGGCGCTCATGGCCGATATATTATTGTAGCTAAGAAAGCTCTCCGCTACCTCCGCATCCCCCAAAAGATCATCCCGTTCTTGCAAGGTCAAGACCGTATCCTGCTCCATTGCCTCAATAAGCAGGCTCTTCATTCGTTGGATTTCTGGAATGTTGTTCATAGTAAACATGGTAATCATACATATTACCAGGGCCGAGGGGTGTGCCATAAGGATATCCTCGGGGCATTCGCTTATCCAGCCAAAAAACGCCTCACTGTGCTCGGCGTTCAGGCTTTTCGCCTTGTCTTTTTCCAGGGTGGCCAGCAGGCTATCCCAGTCCTGCGCATCTGCAAAGGCGAAATAGGCCGAAATATAGTCTTCGTGATCAAAATACCACTGGCCCAGTCTGGAATAGTTTTCCCTACGATAGGCTTCCGGCTTTTCGGATAATTTCTGCCGGGTACAGTGACGCAACATATGGTGGTAGCGATAAATCCCATTTTCATTACGTGTAATAAAAGCATTGTTTTTTGAAAGGGAAGTAAGAAGTTCCACCGCATCCGGGTGCTGCCACAGGTAGGTTGCCTGATCTGCAGTGAACTCATCGGCCATGCCAATCAGAACAAGAAATTCCCGTTGACGTTCCGGTAATGGATTTAATAATACCTGATCAATCAGCGTAAAAATGTCGGATGAACTGGATAGCCAGCATCCCTTCTGGGCATAGGCCTTGAAATTCAGATATACCATGGAGATCCATCCCTCGGTGAGCGTAGCCAGGACGTTAATTTCCTCGGCCGTGGGTTGCAGTCCACAGCGTTTGGCATAGACTGCTAACTCTTGTTGGCTGAGCCGCAGGTCATCGGCAGTAATTTCACCCAGCAGATTACCCAGGCGCATCCGTTCTTCCTCGTTAAAAATTTGATTGCGGGACAGAAGAATGATATGAACACTGTCCGGCAGGCTGCGGGAAAGGAAAAGCAGCAGCGATGCCAATGATTTCTGCTGAAGTATATGGAGATCATCTATGACAATGTAAATTTGGCTGGCGCTTGGCGACAATGCATCATCCAAAAGCTCCGCCAGCATGGATATGGCACTTGCATCCTGAGGGTACCCGAGGGCTTTCATTTGTTCGGCTAGTATCGGATAGCCTTTGAAGGCCCGACAAAAGCCCGTCCAAAAATCCGTAATACTGTCCGTAACAATCATTTGCCGCAGAATAACGGTATCAGCTTGACTTTTCACCTGGCGTTTTGACCACCAGTTCATAGCGGTGGTTTTTCCAAAGCCCATGGGCGCAATGACTGTGGTAATGGGATAAGTGTTTATTTCGTTTAACCGCCGCTTGAGACGCTCGGATATGAAGATATCATTTAAGTGAGGATAATAATTCAAGAAGTCACCACCTTTCCATAGTATTTATATGTTTTTGGATTGAAACAGATTTCTCAGGGCATAAATTGCTCTCTGCCCGATTTGCACGGATGGGGCTCTTACGATTATCCTATTATTTTCCCCTCAATCCATAACTATCCATAATAAAAATACTATATTAGGTGGCTGATTACAACGGATTTAGCAACACGTGTATGTCCGTCAAGAAATGATAATATTCTAAATGAAGTATTGCATTCTTATATTAGAGTTTTGCATAATTCAATATTCCTTATATGTCACTCTGAGCGATAGTGAAGAGTTAGATCCTTCGGCTTTGCCTTAGGATGACAATTGTAAATTACCCTGCAATTTATGAGAAACACTAATTATGCAAAATCCTCATATAACTGTTCCCTCTGTGATTAACATAAATCTTAAAGTGAGTGGTTCACTGCATAGGTCATGGTGATACGTACCATAAGCCACCAGAAGGGAGCACTGCTCCCCTGGCGGCAGGGTATGTATTTTTACTTATACCGAATTACCTCAAAGCGTTCGATTTTATAGTCCTCGGAGGGGGAAATGCCGGCTTTGTTAAGGGCGATATAGAGCTGTTCCTCTACCGTGTCTACACCCTCCAGGTCGGGTAACAACAAGCCCCGCCTTCCACCTTTGCTGACAATTACCCCATATTTTTTAGGGTCTAAATCTTCCCGGTTGCAAGACTCGGCTGCTCCCAGTACATCTACCGAATAGATAATATCATCTAATTCCGCAACTTCAACCGGCGCAAAACGCGGATCCCTGCTCCCAGCACTGATGGCATTATGAGCTATTTCCTGAGCCAGATCGCCGTAGACTGCAGAGGTAGTGCCTATACAGCCTCGGAGTTGGCCATTTTTTTTCAGTGACACAAAGGCCCCTGCCTTCTGCCCGCGCAACTCTTCCATTTCCAGGGGCAGGGTAGGAATCTTACGGTTGTGGGTATAGTTTTCCAGGATAGTCCGGGCCCAGCGTACCGGAATGCTTTCGTTTTCCCGGCTGGCCCGTATCTTATTTCTCTTTTTTTGCTGCAATTCTTCCAACAGAATCTTACCTTCCTCCCCAGGGAGAAATCCCGCAGTCAAATACCCTACCCCAAAAGGTCCTTCATAGCTAAAAACCCGGGAGGTGAATTCTCTTCCGTCTAAAGCCCCAAACATCATAACCAACGAGCGATACCCACATTCACCGGCATTTTCGCGGAGTTCGTCGGGGATATTCAAAAAGGATTGGACATCACCTGCAGTCAGGAGCTCTTTAACCGCGGCATCAAACTGCTGCCCATCAGGATGATAATCATAAGGGCCCTCATCTTTTAGCCGGTGTGACATATCACCGGAAGCCACTATAGCTACCCGCCGTCTCAGAGCCTCAGCGGCATCACGGATAAGGGTACCGAAACTAAACAGTTCTAATAAAGACAGATAAGCAACACTGATAGCAACTACATTGACATTGCTTAGGCCGGCTTCCTGTAAATAATATAACGGTACCATTATACCGTGATCGAGTCCGGGATTAAGTTGATTATAAAGGGCAGTATCTTTATCCAGAAGTACAAAATTTATATTAGCTGAACTGGCTCTCTGGGATATTTCCTGCAACAATTCATTATCATTTTGACAGCTCGTCCTTTTATTATGGTTACCAAAATTGCTAAAATCCCCTTCCAGTCCGGGTTCTGACAAGGCTGAGACCGCATCCGAAAATACATTACCATGGGGGGTTATGAAAACAACCGTCTCTGGATAGCTATCGACCAGTTCTCTGGCCATCTGCTGCATCCCCTCAACCGTTGCTGCCACATCCTGGATACGCTCACCGCCAATCTCCGGAATTAGCAGGGGGGGATGGGGTGACAGTGCTGCGTAGGTAATCACAAGTATCTTACCTCCT
>CAZUFR010000176.1:0-3388 GCA_964619655.1 uncultured Syntrophomonas sp.
TCTCCTGTATTAAATATATTGCTGATCCCTACGATAAGCTGCCGGCTATAACCTTCTGGCTTATGGGCAGTCTGGCCTCGATTACTACGCGGGATGTATATATGGTACTAGTTCCAATAATGTTCGGAGGACTGCTACTCTATCTCTTGCGCTGGCGCCTTAACGTTCTGGCTATGGGGGAGGAAGAGGCCCGGGTACTGGGCATTAATACCAGGTTAATGAAAACCATAGTTATCATCTGCTGTACCCTGATGACGGCAGCATCAGTATCAGTTAGCGGCATGATTGGCTGGGTAGGGCTGGTAATACCACATTTGGCTCGAATGATTGTCGGCCCCAATTACCGGGTATTGTTGCCCGCATCTATTCTACTGGGCGGAGCCTATTTGCTGCTGGTTGATGACTTGGCTCGCCTGTTGGCCAGTATGGAAATCCCGCTGGGGATTTTGACGGCACTTATCGGGGTGCCTTTCTTTTTATATCTATTATTAAACAGTAAATGGGGATGGAAATAAGCTTTGGGGGTATAGAAATGGAATTGGAATTCAGGAACCTGAGCTGTGGATACGGGCAACGAAGAGTGATTGATGGTATTTCTCTTAGTATTAATGCCGGGGAAGTAATTGGCCTTTTAGGGGCCAATGGCTGTGGCAAAACCACCCTTATAAAGACTATACTGGGCCTATTGCCGGTTCAAGGAGGGGAGGTGCTATTAGACGGTAAAAACATTAAAAACTGGACTTCTGCCCAGATTGCCAGGGTAATTGGCTATATTCCACAGATGCATACCCCTCCCTTTTCTTTTGAGGTTCTGGATGTAGTACTGATGGGAAGAACAGCCCATATTAAGCCCTTTGCGTCTCCATCCCAAAAAGATATCAAGATTGCAGAACGGGCTCTGGAAATGCTGAATGTTTCTTACCTGCGGGATCGAGTTTATACCGAGATAAGCGGTGGGGAGCGGCAGTTAGTATTGATTGCCCGGGCTCTGGCTCAGGAACCCAGGATTCTTATTATGGACGAACCTACGGCTAGCCTGGATTTTGGCAATCAAATCAAAGTATTATGCCATGTTAAGCAACTGGCGGGAATGAACATTGCAGTCTTAATGTCCTGTCACTTTCCCGAACATGCTTTTCTCTACTCTAATCGGGTCGTGCTCCTAAATGAAGGGAGAATTCTACATAGTGGAACCCCGGGTGAAACCATAACTGCGGAAAGACTAAAGACTTTATATGGGGTAGAGGTAGATATCGTAACCGTTAAAAATCGTATGAATCAGGATTTGCGGGTTTGTATCCCTTCCAGGAATCTGGCTCTACAGGATAACCCTTTGCAATCAGTGGAAAGGAGAAAGGAGTATGCTCTCGCTTGAATAGCCAATGAGCTCATCTACAAGAACATTACCTTTAATAATTGGCCCGAATAGCGGTTATAAGTTGCATCCAGGTAGACCCAGGGGAATGGAGGTGGAAATTCTATAGTTAAATAACAAAGAATTTGGAATATATGCTTCCTCCGGTTAACTGTACCGGAGTAGGATTAGAGCATAAACAGACTGAACTATGCCCTGGTGTAAAATCATGTATTGTCAGTAAAAGCCCGTTTCTTAAAGACGGATGAATTGAAGAGGAGGAATAGAGTTGAAAAGAATAAAGGATATTATTGTATTACTGACCATACTAGCTCTGGTGCTTACCTGTTGCCTGGCCGGATGTAGTAAAGAGCAACCGCAGGAGACAGCGACTCCATCTGATCCTGGTGTACGTACTATTGTTGATGATGCTCAACGGGAGCATACCATACCAACTCAGATAAACAAGGTGTTCTCTATCAGCCCGGTAGGTACTATTCTGTTGTATACCCTGGACCCAGAACTATTAATTGGCTGGAACTATGAACTGCGCAAAGGTGAAAAAGAATATATATTGCCTCAATACCACAGCCTGCCCAATTTAGGGGGTTGGTATGCCAAGGCTACCTGCAATATCGAAGAGCTGTTGAAGATTAATCCCGAAATAATTATTTCCGTAGGTGTGATAGATGAAATGGCGGTTTCACAGGCTAATCAGATACAGGAACAGGTTGGTATACCAGTAATCCTTATTAATGGTGAACTGGCCCAGCTGGATAAGACCTATGAATTTGCCGGGAAGTTGCTAAACCAGGAGAAAAATGCTGGGAAACTGGCTGCTTACTGCAAAAAGGTAATAAGCGATGCTCAAAATAAATCCAAAACCATAGACCCAGATAAGCGGGTGCGGGTGTACTACGCTGAGGGTGCCGCCGGTCTGGAGACAGATCCGCGTGGATCACGCCACGTTGAAGTTTTAGAAATGGTAGGAGGAATAAACGTTGCTGAAGTTGCCATGAAAGGCGGCATGGGCATGACCCCGGTTTCATTGGAACAGGTTCTTTCCTGGAACCCTGATGTAATTATTAGCTGGAACACAACCCAGGGTGGTTATTTTGACAAAATAATGACTGATTCCAGTTGGAAAGGTATAACCGCGGTACAGAACAAAAAAGTATATGCGGTACCCAGTGGTCCCTTTAACTGGTTTGACCGTCCTCCTTCGGCAAATCGCATACTGGGGATTCAATGGCTGGGTAATCTGCTTTACCCCGATGTATATAAATATGATATGGCTAAAGAAACCCGGGAATTTTATAAGAAATTCTACCATTATGATCTTACAGATGAAGAGTTGACTTCCCTGCTCAAGGATTCAGGCGGCATTTAGTTTCAATATATAAGTTTTATGGTGGGATTGTCATAAGGAGGATTGCTTAAGTTGAAGTGTACGATTTGCGAGAGGTTTTGTAAGATACCCGAGGGTAGGAGTGGGGCTTGTGGGCTCTATCTCAACCAGGGTAATGAAATTGTGGAACGTTACCCTAACCGCTACCTGATAACCACCCCAATTTCTATTGAAACTATGCCCATGTTGCATTATTATCCGGGCAACAAGTTTTTACAGGTGAGTACTGCCGGCTGTAATTTCAGCTGTTCCGGATGTATCTCCACGGTGATAGCAAAAGAGATGGAAGCAAATAGTAAGGCACTGCGCTTTATGGAGCCTGAAGAAGTAGTTGCTATGGCCAAGAAACAGGAATGCCTGGGGATTACATTTTTGATTAATGATCCCCTGGCTTCCTTTATTACCTTTACGCGCCTGGCGCAGGCGGCAAAAAAGGCAGGGCTGCTAGTAGGGTGCTCTTCTAATACTTATTTTAGTGAAGAGTCTCTGGCCAGTATTATTACTTATTTGGATTTTATTAATATTGGGAGCAAAGGTCTCAGCGATGAGACTTACCGCCGTTGTGGGGGTAATAGCGTCGCTCCGGTTTTACGCAACCTCAAAACCCTCTATAATAGCGGGGTACA